>DAOVYC010000023.1 GCA_030635805.1 bacterium
AACTCTTGTTTCCTTGCGCGACATAGGAAACACAATAATAGTTGTAGAACATGACGAGGAAATTATTCGTTCGGCTGATTATGTCCTGGACATAGGACCCGGAGCGGGAAAACATGGTGGTTATGTAGTTGCCGAAGGAACCCCGGAAGAAATCATGAAAAATAAAAATTCACTAACGGGACAATATCTGGCGGGAAGCAAAAAAATTAAAATGCCAAAAACCAAGCGAAAAGGAAGTGGTAAAACGTTAAAAATAATACAAGCATCAGAAAACAACCTGAAAAATATTAATGTTGAAATCCCTCTCGGAAAATTTGTGTGTGTTACCGGAGTCTCCGGATCCGGAAAATCATCACTTATAAATCATATTCTTGTAAGGAGTCTTCTAGGTTCATTGAATCATGCCAGGGTTATTCCTGGAAAACACGAAAAAATTGAAGGGGTGGAACATCTCGATAAAATTATTAACATCGATCAATCGCCAATAGGAAGAACGCCTCGTTCAAATCCGGCAACATATACCGGTGTATTTACAAATATTCGTGACTTGTTCGCCAGCACTCCGGAGGCCAAACTCCGTGGATATAAAGCAGGAAGATTTTCCTTCAATGTTAAAGGAGGACGCTGTGAGGCCTGTTCCGGTGACGGACTTAAGAAAATCGAGATGCATTTTCTTCCGGATATATACGTTCCTTGTGAAGTATGTAAGGGGAAACGATACAATAAAGAAGCCCTTGAAATCACCTGGAGAGGAAAGAATATTGCTGATGTTCTCGAAATGACTGTCAGCGAAGCTTTCGAATTTTTTTCCAGCATTCCGGATATCAAAAATAAACTTCAAACCCTCATTTCTGTAGGGCTGGATTATATCCATCTTGGACAATCCGCCACCACCCTTTCCGGTGGTGAGGCTCAACGTATCAAACTCTCTAACGAGCTATCCAAAAAATCTACAGGAAAAACTATCTACGTTCTGGACGAACCGACCACCGGATTGCACTTTGATGATGTCAAAAAACTTCTCGATGTTCTCAACACTCTTGCCGATAAGGGTAATACCGTTATAACCATCGAACACAATTTAGATATGATCAAAACCTCCGACTGGGTTATAGATTTAGGACCTCATGGGGGGGAAGATGGTGGTGAGATCATGGCCATCGGGACCCCGGAAGAAGTCGCCAATAATCCAAATTCTTTTACTGGCGAATACCTCAAAAAAATACTAAAATAAGCAGTAAGCAGTAAGCTCCAGCACACTAGAATACATTCGTTAAGATCCGTTCAATTCGTCCGAAGGTTCTGAGTCAATCGAAGAATAAATCCGTGTCCCATTGTAGCCTCTATGAGAAAAAAAGTTCTCATTGTCGAAAATGATCGAGAATTGCTCAATATCTATAAAATTAGATTAGAGCAAGCCGGCTTCAATGTGTTTACCGCTCAAGACGGTCTTACCGGAATAAAAAAAGCTCTGGAAAATTTACCAGATCTCATCTTATTGGATCTGGCCATGCCTGAGGCAGATGGAAAAGATTTTTTAAGTATTTTTCAAATAAGTAAAAATATAAAAGATACTCCAATAATTATTGTAAGTAACTACAGTCCGGATCACGTAGAACTAACTGACTTCAAAGATCAAATCGTAGACTATCTTGTAAAGATAGAATTCACTCCAAAAGAAATTGCAAATAAAGTAATTAATTTTTTTCAACAATAATGCCGAAAAAAATAAAAGATACTGATCCTCGCAAATATCTTTACGACATTATTGACACAGAATGTGTCATTGCCGTTATTATAGATGAAAATTACAAAATTATTTATGCCAATAAGGGGGCGGAAAAAGTGAGTGGCTATCAAAAAAAAGAACTTTTGAATAAAAACGGGATTCAGTGTTTTATACCCAAAGAGTACCAAAAAAAGATATTAGAACGAATCAAGAGAGCATATTCTGGAAATCTAAAGGAAAAAACAATTGCCCCCCTCATAACAAAATCCGGCCGACTCCGAACAATTTTTTGGAATGGAGCTATTAAAAAAACAGAAGATGGTAAATCTGTACTTGCCTTATATGGGCATGATATTACAGAGGAAATTCAGACAAAAAAATCTTTGGAAAAAAAAGAAGAGATTTACAGGCAATTAGTGGAGAATTCATTCGCTATTATCTACACCAAAGATTTAAAAGGAAGATATCTGTCGGTTAACCCGGCCTGGAAAATATTTAAAGGAATAGACGCCAAAGAAACCATCAATAAAACTGATTACGAAATATTTAATAAGAAAACAGCCGACATATTTCAAAATACTGATAACAAGGTAATTCGTACCAAAAAAATGTATTCTTCCTACGATAAGTTTTCCATAAAAGGAAAAGATTATTATCAGGAGACTGTCAAGTATCCGCTTCGAAACGAAAAAGGAGAGATTGTTGGAATATGCGGAATCTCACACGATGTTACAGAACAGGTTAAAGCAAAAAAAGAACTAAAAATATTTGAAAGAACAACAGCAAGCGCCCTTAGAAAAAGTGAGGAAAAATATCGAACTCTATTTAATAATATTAATATAGGAGTATACCGAGCTACTTTTGGAAAACATGGAAAATTTTTAGACGTTAATCCGGCCCTTGTAAGAATACTGGGATATCGCAGCAAAAAAGAACTATTAAGCATCAGAATTTCTGATATTTATCTGAATCCAAACGACAGAGTCAAAAATAGTAACGAAATAAAAAAAATAGGAATATATAATGATGATGAAATCATTTACAAAAAAAAGGACGGTACTCTGATAATAACAAGTGACAGTGTAAAAGTTGTTACAAACGAAAACGGTAAACCAATATATTTCGACGGAATCATAGAGGACATTACCGAACAAAAAAAAATACAAAAACAAATTAAAAATTATGCAAAACATTTAGAAACAATGGTTCTTAAAAGAACTCATGAGCTTGAAGAACAAACAAAAAAAGCTCTCGAAGCCACAAAGATAAAAAGTGCTTTTCTCGCCAGTGTTTCTCATGAACTGAGAACCCCGTTAACATCCATCATCGGATATACGGAGCTTATGGAAGATGATGCTTTAAAAAAAATAAATAACAAACAAAAAAATCACATTAAAATTATAAAGAAAAATGCTCAACAACTTCTCCGGCTTATAAGCGATATTCTTGACATAACAAAAATTGAGAATAAAGGAGCGAAACTAAAAATCGAAGAATGTAATATAAGAAAACTTGTCACAGAAATTAAAAAAGTATTTAAACCACTTTTTTCCAAAAAGGGATTAGAGTTGGAAATTATTATAGATCAAACGGTCCCCGGTAAAATAAAAACTGATCATCAAAAACTTCGACAAATACTTTTCAATCTGATAAGTAATGCTCTCAAATTCACCCCACAGGGTGTGGTGGAAATTCTTGTATATTCAAAGAGTAAAAAAATTATTTTTGAAATCAGTGACACCGGTATTGGTATTTCACACAAAGATAAAGGTAGACTTTTCCAGGTCTTCCAGAGAACAAATAACCCTCTTGTACAAAAAACCGAAGGCAGTGGACTGGGTCTTGTTTTGACTAAAAAAATGGTCAACTTACTTAATGGAAAAATTGAGGTAAAAAGCAAACCGGAACAAGGATCAACCTTTATTGTCTCTCTTCCTCAATAAAAAAAGCAGGATAATATTTTAACCATGTTTACTCTTCTTAACACTGATAACAAGGCTCGTTGTGGCAAACTCAAAACCGCCCATGGTGAAATAAAATCACCATTTTTCATGACTATTGCTACCTGTGGGAGTGTCAAAGGACTTCGCCCCGAAGATGTAAAAAAAGCGGGTGCTCAGATAGTCCTGGGTAATACTTATCACCTTCATTTACGCCCCGGGGAAGACATTGTAAATAAAGCCGGAGGTCTTCATAATTTTATGAATTGGGACAAACCAATTTTAACCGACTCCGGAGGATTTCAGGTTTTTTCTCTCGCCAAACTTCGAAAAATCACAGAGAGGGGAGTTATCTTCAACTCCCATATTGACGGGAAAAAGATTTTTCTCACCCCTGAAGATTCCATCCGCATCCAAGAGAAATTAAATTCAGACATCATCATGTGTTTTGACGAATGCACTCCACATCCTTGCTCGGAAGAGTACGCTGAAAAATCACTAAAAATAACAACCAAGTGGGCCAGAAGATGTAAAAAAATAAAAAAGAATAAACACCAGCTTCTTTTTGGTATTGTTCAGGGTTCAGTTTACCCACACCTTCGAATTCAATCCGCTAAAGATTTAAAGAAGATTGACTTTGATGGTTATGCCATCGGAGGATTGGCGGTAGGGGAACCAATCAAAGATATGTATAAGATACTCGATACCACCCTTCCCGAACTCCCGGAAAACAAACCCCGCTACCTTATGGGAGTTGGCACCCCTGAAAATATTCTGGAAGCAGTCGAGAGAGGAGTGGATATGTTTGACTGCGTTCTGCCCACCAGAAATGCCCGACACGGATATCTTTACACTTCGTCCGGAATCCTTCGTATTAAAAAAGAGGAATTTAAAAAAGATTTCACCCCAATCGATTCCAAGTGTTCCTGCTATTCTTGCCAAAATTTTACTCGCGCCTACGTTCGTCATTTGATGATCAGTCACGAACTTCTTGGACTTCAGCTTTGCAGTATCCACAACGTATTTTTCTATCTTAAGCTTATGAAAAATATCCGTAAGCACATCCAAAAAAACACCTTCCAAAAATTCAAATCAGACTTCCTGGAACAGTTCAACAAAAAACCTTAAATTCATAATCCTTCCGCTCCTGAATCCTCCGAAGTCCTGAGCTTGCCGAAGGGCGAAGGATGGACCGCTCGTTCCGTTCCTTCCACTCCTATTGAAGTGGTTCCGCATAAATCAAATACCTTTCTTTCAGACTATCCGGTGGCCAGCAAGTCGAAATAACCAACTGTTCCCGATCACTGTCTTCAAGCACACTTAAGTCATCCGGTCTTCGGATATCACGTCCCGTCACGGTATAATAATATTCACCACCCCGATAATTTACAATTATTTCATCACCTTCTTGAAGTTCATTCAGGGCCCTAAACACTTTTTTAAATTTTTCATTGTACCAACTGTAGCCGGAAGAATGACCATAAATAAATATTTTTCCATTCTCTCCCGGGTATTTAAGGGCATGTCCAATTCCTTGATTTAAAACCCAGATATAATAATCATGATCAAACGGATCCGTGGTTTTTAGATTTACTTTTTCAACACCAAGTCGCGGTATGGTTATGGTGAATTCTTTGCCAACAGTATTCAGATAACGCGTTTCCCCATCACTAACCAACTCAACTCTATAAAGAAGCTCCGCAAAAAAAGCTCTACTGATCAATCTGTCCGGCTTGATATACTCATAATCATTAAGGATCGAATACTGCTGAGCCGAATACAGGTAATCGCTATACCAGGCCTCAGGATCACTTCCAAAAAACCCCGTACCGCTACGGGTCTTGAGTACCGGTAGTTCGTAAGCCTCAAGCAATATTTTCAAAGCTTCAACCAGATTAATGGTATTCTATCCTCGGAAAGTTCCATCCGGATAGCCACTAATTATACCTAACTTTATTGCCCGAAAAGCATGCGGATAATACCATTCTGAATTTTTCACATCCCGAAGATGAAAACGCACTTCATCTCCGGAAACATCCTCTTTATCTCGACCGGAAGCAATTAAAATCATTTTTACCGCTTCTGCTCTGTTTACCGCTCGAAAAGAATGAAAAAAAGATTTGTCCGCATCAATAGCCCCTTTGTTCACCAGGTGTTCCACGGCACGATAAAACCTGCTTACCCTTGGTATATCTTGAAAATTCTGAGCATAAGCATATCCATATGATGCTATAAACAAAGCAATGATTGAAATAACTATTAAAATTTTCCGCATGAAACAAATTGGTTAATACAGAAGTCTATTCTAATACCTTTAATTTATTTGTCAAGCTTGAATACCTGCTTGAATACCTCAAATCATCACGTATAATCTAGCGAGTAACAAGTAATAAACAACATGAAATCCATTTCCCCTGACATCTTTCGCGCCTATGACATTCGAGGAATTTACGGGAATGAGCTGACAAAAAAATCAATCTTTCTTATTGGGAAGGGGATTGGTGCCTATCTCAAAAGAAAATACAAGGACCAAGAGAGCATAACTCTTGCCGTTGGACGTGATAACAGAACTCATGGAGAAGAACTGCAAGGTTCGTTCATTCAAGGACTTTTAAAGACTGGCTGTCATGTTGTCGACCTTGGCCTCTCTCCATCCCCCTTGCTATATTTTAGTGTCGCTCACCAAAACTTTGACGGTGGAATAAATATCACCGCCAGTCATAATCCCAAGGAATATAACGGACTTAAAATAATAGGAAAACAGGCTCATTCAATCTGTGGAGATGAAATACAAGAAATCAGAAAGATAATCGAAAAAGAAGATTATATACAAGGAGAAGGAAAACTTAGCTCCGCTGATTTTTTCAATGATTACATATCAGAAATAACTAGCAAAATTTCTCTCAAGAGAAATTTAAAAATTGTAGTAGACGCCGGCAATGGAATTGCCGGACAATTTTATCCACAAGTATTCGAAAAACTAGGATGTGAAGTAATCAGGTTATACTGCGAATCAGATGGTTCTTTCCCAAATCACGAACCAGATCCGATTGTCGAAAAAAATCTAATAGATCTCCGGAAAAAGGTAATAGAGAAAAACGCTGATCTGGGAATAGCCTTCGACGGAGACGGCGATCGTCTTGGAATTGTTGATGAAAAAGGAGTGATTCACGATGCCAATCAGCTCTTAATCTTACTTGCCAGAGATGTTCTTAAAAGAAGTAAAACAACCGTCATCTACACTGTTTCTTGTTCATCTTCTCTTCCCGGAGAAGTTAAAGAGGCTGGAGGAAAAGCAATAATGGTTCCCGTAGGGCATTCCTTTGTAGAACAATCTATGAGAAAAAATCATGCCCTCTTGGGAGGAGAACAAAGTGGTCACTTTTTCGTGGCAGAAAATTACTATTCATTTGATGATGCCTGTTTCGCTTCGGCCAAGATACTTGGTATCGCTTCTGAATCCGAAAACACGTTTTCTTCTTTGTTTCTGAATATGCCAGAAGTATTTACCATCCCCGAAATCAGACCGGATTGCAGTGATAAAACCAAATTTGAAATTATCAAAAATTTAGCCGAAGAACTCAAGGAAAAATATGAAGTAAATACTATGGATGGTATTCGCATAGATCTTCAGAATGGTGCCTGGGCCAGTATCCGGGCTAGCAACACTTCACCCAAACTATCAATTTGTGTTGAGGCTCGAAACAAAAAAGATCTAGATCAGATCAATCAAGATATCTGGAATACTCTCAGAAAACATGGAATAAAATCTTGAATCTTATAATCTTATAATCTTGTAATCTTAGCATCTTGAATTTTGTAATTTTGAAAAATCGACTTCTAGAAATCATCCCTGGGACATTGTCCTGGGGTCTCTTGCTTGCCCCAATTATTTTTATATCTTTTGCTCCGGAAGTCTCGGTTTACATTATCATTATTTACACTTCTCTCTGGTTGGTAAAATCCGTTGAGATGGCCTACCACCTTGTTAGCACTAATAGGTTAATAAAAAAAGAAAAAAAGAAAAACCATCTTGAAGAAGCGAAAAAACTTAAAAGTGATATTAGCTTTCAAGATATTTATCATGTGATAATCCTTGCTACCTATAATGAACCATATGGGATAATAAAAAGATCTGTTCAAAATATAATAAAAAGCAATTTTCCCGTAAAAGAAAAGGTATTTTTTGTTTTAGCTTATGAAGAAAGGGCCAAAGATATTGGAAAGAAAAATTTTGAAT
>DAOVYC010000126.1 GCA_030635805.1 bacterium
AAGAAGGAGTATGAAGTGCGATTCTGGTCAGACCAAGTAAAATTCTGTCTCCAAAAGGAACGTTTTTCTTCTTCTTTCCCAAATCTTTTACAGCCTCCTCAAATTTAATTACATTTACCACTTCACCGGGCAAGAAGCCACCATCACCGGCATCGACCACACGAACTTTCGAAAACATTTGTTTTACGATGATTTCAATATGCTTATCATTAATAGTTTGTCCCTGAGAAGCATAAATACCCTGTACTTCACTCATTATATATTTCTGAACATTTTCCACGGATGTCTTTTCCATAAGATCACGAAGGTCAAAATGACCGGCGGTAAGAGGATCACCGGTATTTACGTGGCTTTTATTATCTACCACCACACTTTCTCTGCTTGAAACCTTATATTCCTTTTCAATAATTGAATCATGGCGAACAACAATCTGATTTTTTTTGATTTCTGTTATTGTTCCGGCCACTTTCGCACGCAATACAGCTTTATCTATTGTGCTGCGAGCTATAATTTGACGCTCTTTTACGGGGTCACCCTTTTTTACAATTGGTTTCATGGTAGCGGAAAACCTATAAGAATTTTCCATAATTTCATCACCGGTTACGGTAATGAAAATATGAGTTTTAGTTTGTTTTAGGGAAACGGTTCCTTTTATGTCACTCAAGATGGCGGCGTGTTTCGGTGGACGCGCCTCAAGAAGTTCTTCCACGCGTGGAAGACCCTGAGTAATATCTCCGGATCCGGCGACACCACCCATGTGGAAAGTTCGCATAGTAAGCTGAGTACCGGGTTCGCCAATACTCTGAGCCGCAATAATACCCACCGCTGTTCCGAGCTCCACCAACTTGTTTGTTCCTAAATCAAGCCCATAACATTTCTGACAAATACCATTTCCGGTTCGGCATTGCATGATCGACCGTACAAAAACCTCATCAACATCATCAGCCTTTTCGATAACTTTTATCAAATCATAATCAATAATATCGTTCTTTTTAGCGACTACCTTGCCCTTGCTTTTCAGGTCTTCAACAAGAGTTCGACCAAATATTCTATTTTCAAAAGATTCCCCAATCTTTTCACTGTCTATCCTGGTAATATGATATGGAGCGTCAGATCCACAGTCATGTTCACGAATAATCAGGTCATGTACGGCGTCGACCAGACGACGAGTAAGATAACCCGCCTCCGCGGTTTTAAGCGCGGTATCCGATTTACCCTTACGTCCACCATGAGTGGCAATGAAATATTCCAGGATGGTAAACCCTTCTTTCAAATTTGATCGGATAGGTAATTCAATAGTTTTACCACTAGGATTAGCAACGAGTCCCTTCATCCCGCAAAGCTGGGTAATTTGACCCCAGTTACCACGAGCACCGGACACAATCTGATATCGAATATCATTTTCAGGATGAGATTCAAAATTCTTAATCATTGCTTTAGCAATGTCATTCTTCGTGCTGTTCCAGATACGAATATTATGTATATACCGCTCATCAGCAGTAATCCATCCTTTCCAATAATAATCATTCACACGTTTTACCATTACCTCGGCCTTCCCCATAATCTCATCCTTTTCTTTTGGTACGATCATATCACTCTCACTTATTGTCACCCCGGAAAGCGTTGCGTATTTAAACCCAATATCCTTAATGGCGTCAGAAAGCTTAGCGGTTGTTTCCATCGTTTGCGTATCAAAACATTCGGCAATTAGATTCTTCAGACTCTTCTTATCAAAACCATAATTTTTATATTCAAGTCCGGCAGGGAGTACCACTTCTTCATTAAAAACTACTCGCCCCGGGGTAGTTTCCAGGATTTCCCCGTTATGTCGGACTTTAATCTTTGCCTGGAGGTGTACTTTTTCATTATCAAGACACCACCGAGCCTCCTTAAAATCAGCGAAAATCATACCCTCGCCCTTTTTCCCTTCATTTTCACATGTAAGAAAAAAGCAACCAAGCACCATATCTTGAGTTGCCGTAGTGATAGGTTCACCGGCAGATGGCTTAAGAAGATTTACATTCGAAGCCATAATTTCATGTGCTTCTTTTTGGGCATTTTTAGAAAGAGGCACGTGTACCGCCATTTGATCCCCATCAAAATCGGCGTTAAACGCCACACATACCAGCGGATGAAGCTGAATAGCTTTTCCTTCAATTAACACCAGCTGAAAAGCCTGAATACTTAAACGATGGAGCGTGGGAGCACGATTTAAAAGGACATAATTATCCCGAGTAACTTCTTCAAGAATATCCCACACCTCCTTTTTATTCGACTGGATTACTCTTTCGGCATTCTTTACATTATGAGCAAGGCCACGCTGGATAAGCTGACCGATTACAAATGGTTTAAAAAGTTTAAGCGCCATTTCTTTTGGTATCCCGCATTGATGCAGCTTAAGTTTCGGACCAACCACAATAACACTACGACCGGAATAATCGACACGTTTACCGAGAAGATTTTGTCGGAAACGTCCTTGTTTCCCCTTAAGCATATCGGAAAGTGATCTTAACTTACGCCTGTCACTTGTGGTAAATACAGCTTTACCGCTTCGTGCCGCGTTATTCAAAAGCGTATCAACAGCCTCCTGGAGCATCCGTTTTTCATTTCTGCAAATTACTTCGGGCGCGCCAAGTTTCATTAATTTCTTCAGACGATTATTACGATTAATCACTCTTCTGTAAAGATCGTTCAAATCAGATGCGGCATATCTGCCTCCATCCAGCTGAACCATGGGCCGGAGATCCGGCGGGAGAACGGGAAGTTTAGTAAGAATCATCCACTCAGGGCGGATTCCCGCCCTTCGAAGGGAGGCGACCAACTTTATTCTTTTAACCAATTTTTTTCTTCTCTGATCGGTGGCATGAGCAATTTCTGCATATCTGTCCTCCAGAAACTTTTTTAAATCCATATTCTCTATAATGTGCCGAATTGCTTCAGCACCAATATTAGCTTTGAAAATATGACCAAATTTCATAGAAAGGTCACGATATTCAAGTTCAGAAATTACCTTATTAGGGACCAGTGATTTTATTTCTTCCTTTGCTTTTGTATACGAATTATTTAATTCATCCAGACGACGAGATTCGTCTTCCGCTAACTTATCAAGAATCTTTTGTGATTTTTTATCTCCCTTCAG
>DAOVYC010000002.1 GCA_030635805.1 bacterium
AGAGTGATTTTACAATCAATAGGAAAAAGAAACAAATTCATCTCTTTTGACTTAAGATTTACAGCAAAGGCAGTCATTCTCCTACTCACTTACCATTTGTTTTCTTTATCTCGAGCCATCGTGCTTGTGTACCCGCGAGCCCTACCCGGCGATGTTCGCCGGGGAAAAGAAAGATGCTTGCAGGCTTGCGTCAAAGCCCGTAACCCAGCACCATCTCCCAAAAGGAGATAAAGAAAAGCTGGCGGAATGCCGGTAAACCAAACCAAATCACATCACACCAAGACACAATTTTCCCTTCTTATCAGGATTTTCTTGGAACAAAATGTTATCAAGAAAATCTTAATTGATCAGAATAATTCCCCAATTGTTCTGTTCACCCAAAAGCCTCTCCTGTCTAAAATTTACTTCTTGTTGATAAAACGGTTATCCATACCTTTTACCACTAGAAATAAAAAAACAGCAGAGGCTTTTTTAGTGAGTAGCGAGAAATGTGTTCCGTAGATCTTTGAAGATTCTTATTTACAGATATCTAAATTTCTTATAGCATCTCCTTGCTTACCACCCGGTCCCATCGTCTAGTGGCTAGGACACCAGGTTCTCATCCTGGAAACAGGGGTTCAATTCCCCTTGGGACTACCATTCGACTCGCTCTCGCTCGTTCATGGTCTTTGACCCTAGTACTTCTGACGAGTCGAATGTCCTGAGCAAGTGAACGTAGTGAATGAAGTCGAAAGGCATACAATGGTCTACAACCCTAGATAATCAGACAAATCGAATGCAAAAATATTTTACATATATTGCCAAGTGTAGAGACGGATCATTATATACAGGGTACTGTAGAAATCTTGAGAAACGTGAGAAAAAGCATAATGATGGAGAAGGCTCTAAGTATACTCGCACACATTTACCTGTAAAAATAATCTACTTTGAAGAATATGAGTCACAAAAAGAGGCTATGCATCGAGAAATTCAAATAAAAAAGTGGACCAGAGCAAAAAAACTTAATTTAATTAAACATGGTCACCCAACCAAGTTATAGAGTAGTGAAAACTGATCTTCACTGTCATACCCAGGCCTCCTACGATTCAAATACTAAATATGAGGATCTTATTCGGCGGTGTAAAAAGGAAGGGATAGATAAAATTGCTATTACCGATCACGACACCATCAAAGGAGCTTTGAAGCTCAAAAAACTTGCCCCAGATTTAATCATAGTCGGACAGGAAGTTAGATGTCTTAAGGGTGATATTATTGGCTTGTTTCTCACTGAAGAAATTTCAAAAAATCTTTCCCTTCGCGAAGCGGCTAAAGAAATCAAAAAACAAGGAGGGCTCGTATATATTCCTCACCTTTTTGACAGACTAAGGTCTGGTATCGGACGAAAAGGCTTTGAAAAAATCAAAGATTTGGTCGACATTATCGAAGTTTTTAACGGAAAAACTTTTTGGCCATCAATCAATAAAAAAGCTTGGAAACTAGCCAAGAAAAACAAGATTATCATGGCAGCCGGAAGTGATTCTCATCAAGTGGAAACTATCGGAAAAACTTTCAACGAATTAGAAAGCTTTAAAACTCCACAGGAGTTTCTCTTAAATCTGAAAAATGCCAAAAGAACAGAACATTTTCTCGGCTTCAAAGCCTATTTTCGTTCCCTGATTGCCATTCTAAAATCGTTAATCAGAAAATCTTAATCCTTCTATTCCGGAGCCTTTCATTGCGAACCAGAACAACCTGTATTATAGTAATTTTGTAATTTTGAATCTTGTAATTTGGTTATGATCGAAAGAGAAGCAGAGCGCATCGTTGCCAGCAAAGCTCGTCAAGATAATGGCGATGCTTTTGAAAACACTCTGCGACCAAAAGATTTAAGCGAGTATGTAGGGCAAAAAGATCTCAAAAAACAACTCCACATTGCCATTCAGGCTTGCAAAAAAAGAAAAGAACCTTTGGAACACATGCTTTTTTATGGACCCCCGGGACTTGGTAAAACTACGCTTTCCATGATTATTTCCAAAGAAATGGGGACAGGAATCAAGGTTACTTCCGGGCCTGCTATCGAAAAACAAGGTGATTTAGCCTCTATTCTCACGAATCTTCAAGAAGGAGATATTCTTTTTATTGACGAAATTCACCGTCTCAAAACTTCCCTGGAAGAAATTCTTTACAGCGCCATGGAAGATTTCGTTCTCGACCTTATCATCGGGAAAGGACCGTCTGCTCGAACAATGCGCATGAATCTTCCTCGCTTTACCCTCGTAGGCGCTACTACCAAAGTATCGCTCATTTCCTCACCTTTGCGTAATCGATTTGGGCATATTTTCAAGCTGAATTTCTACAACAACGAAGAAATGACTCAAATAGTCAGAAGGTCTGCCGGCATTTTGGAAACAGAACTGAGTGACGAAGCGGCTAACAAAGTTGCCTCCTGTTCACGGTCTACACCGCGTATTGCCAATCGTCTTCTCAAGCGTGTTCGGGATTTTGCCGAATTTCAAGGTGATCAGAGCATTTCTCTCGAAGTAGCGGATCAAGCCTTCCAAGAACTTGGGATAGATATGCTTGGTCTCGATCTCAACGATCGA
This sequence comes from bacterium, assembly GCA_030635805.1. Classification (GTDB taxonomy): domain Bacteria; phylum Patescibacteriota; class Gracilibacteria; order JAUYGZ01; family DAOVYC01; genus DAOVYC01. The sequence continues at coordinate 2,583 of DAOVYC010000002.1, forward strand.
GAACTTCTCAAGGTTATCATCGAAAAATTCCGTGGCGGTCCGGTGGGACTTAGTACTCTTGCCGCCGCTACCGCCGAGGACGCCGATACTATCGAAGACGTTTACGAGCCATTTCTCATGCAAATGGGTCTTCTGGAAAGAACCCATCGGGGGAGGATGGCCACCAAAGGAGCCTATGAACATCTTGGTCTTCAGTGGCTGGAAGAAGAAACTCAATCAAAACTATTATAACTCGGAACAGTTGACAACAACAAAAAATCATATACCATAAGCAACCAACCAATTGCGTATTTTAAATATGAATTTTCCGGAAACAACCCCAGAAAACTTAAACCCCGAAATGGAAGAGGTGTATTCTCGATGTCTAAAAGTCATTGCAGACAACATATGTACACCTCACCACAGGTACATTAGAGAAGATGAGTCTGATCTCAATGAAGAAAAAAGAGAAAAAAACAAACTTAGAATTCTCTATACAGAGCTTAAATTAAGCTTAAAACTATTGGAAAACGAGCAGAAAGGAGAAGAAATTCTAACAGGAATTAAAAAAAATTTTCTAGGAAAAATGATTGAAAGTCTTGAAGAAAAAAAAGACAAGGAAGATATAAAAGCACAATGTCAAAAAGGTATCGAAAAAATTAAAACAGAAATTATCAATAGCAAAAAACCGGAAATCAAAACTATAATTAAAATAGTAGCTTTTATTGAAATAATAGAATTGATTTCCAAAAAAATTGAAGTACTCGATGAGCAAGAATTCAAAAATTATCTTCTTTCTCTCCTAAAAAAGAATGAATTATTAAATAACGAAAGAGAAAATGCAATTACTATTATTAATAATTTCCTAAATGAAACAATTGAGATTATTAAGAAAGGGAATAACAGAGGTGAGGTTAAAGAAAAAATAAAACAGTACCAAGGAACTATTGAAAAAATAAAATCAAAAATTACCGATAAAGAGAAGATGAAAATCGAAAACTCAGCCAAAGAAAAAGAATTAATTCTTGAGATAGCTGAAATGTTAGAGGAGCAGGGAATGCCCGAAGAATTTATCAGAGATTTCCTGCTTTTCCTGGCAAAAAAAATGGGAGAGGCGATTGCCAAAGCGGAATTATCACATAAGGATTATATCTTAATCGCTCCTGAAGTAGAGCTTATATCCAGAGCTTTTGAATATGCCTGTGTTGCACAAGGGCATGAAAAAATCTTATTTAAATACAGAGAGGATTATTATACCCTGAAAAAAGAAACAACATTAAAAACATACGATGAATATCGTCCAAGAAATATTCTTGCTTCAATATTAAAATATATAAACGAAAAAATTTCCAAGTTATTAACCAAGCAAAGTAAAATATTTTAAAAAACTTTCCGATTTTCTCTTTCTATTGGTAATTGTTTCAAAAAGGCCCTGTGAGATTTCAGTAAAAAAAGGCTGAAGATTTTTTGAAATGTCAATTTTTAATAAATCGGCAAGATTGTTTTTTTGGCAGAAAAATAAAAGCTTCACACCTTCCAGCGGGAACTCTTTACTGCTCTCATTTTTACAGTTTTCGCAAATCACATTACAGCCGGAATCCAGATAAGCTTTTTTCGAATCCCGAAGAGCATTACGGCAATTACTGCAGATATTCATCTGCTGAATATATCCGAGGTAAGTGAGGAGTTTTAGCGTAAAAAAGGGAAGGATTATCTTATAATTATCCTTATTAACAAGCCCGAAAGCTTCCTCGGCCAAAGGATAAATTTTGTCCACAAAATGCTCTTCTTCCATAAGAATCTCTATCGTTTCCGCAAGGTACGAAAGGTAAGAAAGGAGATGAATATCTCGTGTTTTCAGGTAAGACTTCAGGAGCTTGGTTTGGGTGATTATTGGCATTCCATGACCAAAATACAACTGACAAGAAACACAATAATGCTCGTTCATCACTGCGCAATTTTTACTTTTCATATCCCTGCTTCCTTTCGCCACCACCGTAATTTTCCCCCGGTCGGGTGTAAGGAGGGTTATTATCCTATCCTTATTTTTCCCGTGTCTCACCCGCAAGATAATCCCGTGTGTTCGGATATATTTCATATCACAAATAAAGCACTGAAATAGTATCACAGGAATAAGAATTTCAAGCTATTTTGCGAATGGTAGTTTTTTGTACTCTTCATTGGTATAAATCCCCGGCTCCTTGATCGAGCGGATAACCCCATCGCGAATAATTACTTGTCCTTCAACAAAAAACTTCGGTCCGGCAAAACTATTCTCCCAAAAAGTTTTAAGCAGTAGAATATTCTGTCCGTTATCAAGACTCAAATACGTCCTATTGCCATTACCCTGAGTCAAAAATCCATAATATGTCTGAAGACCGGGAGAGGTGCCTACATATTCAACAGGGGCACTCTCGTGAAATTCGGGAATAATCTCTTGTACGGGAATAATCTCTTCAGATTTTTCAAACGCCGAAATAAAGTGATAAGAAATTCCTATATTCCTACCCTCTTTTTTCTCAAAAAACCCTTCCACACACATATTTTCCCCAATATAATCAAAAATTTCTCGCCAATTTTTCTGACTGTAAAGCCGGAGACCGTGCAAAAAGAAATAACCTTCATTATAAGAAATGTAGCCACATTCTTTCGTCCACTCCTCACTCAAATAAGCTTTTGCCTGGAGAGGAAAAGTGACAAACGTAAGAACGATAAAAAAAACAATAAAACGTTTCATAATCAAACCAGATTAATTTCTTACTTCTTACTATTCTCCTTTTTCTTATGATGTTCCAGGAAGTGGGTAATTAGCTTAAGTTTTTCCGTAAGAGCAATTACCGCTTTAGCCGGAGAGGTAATATAGCTATCGACCTTATCGGCAATAATCTTAGCTTTTCTGGTCACAAAATTTATATCCCTCATGGCCATGATGAGATAGAAAATAAGGAACGAGAGAAAAAAAGCTACAAAAGCAACGCTTAAAGCGATAGCAATATTTAGAATATCTCCAGATGTTTCAAACATAGAATTATTTAAATCAAGACAATTATAGAAAAGTAATGCTGGCTTAGCAATTCAGCCCTGCGACATACCCTTGTGTGAAGAAAGATATATGGTTAAACAATACCCCTCAAAATCTCATTTACCATTTCCGGGTTTGCCTGACCATTCGTCTTTTTCATCACTTGTCCCACCAGCGCCCCAAAGGCGCGCTCTTTTCCATTCTTGAAATCTTCAATAGCCTGCGGATTTGCATCCACAATCTCCTTGCATATTTTCTCCAGTTCACCAGCATCGCTTACTTGTGCGAATCCTTTTTCTTCCACAATTTCACCGGCCCGTTTTTCAGTATGAGCCATATCGTTCAAAATCTCCTTGGCGATTTTTCCGCTGATTTTCCCCTCAGAAATCATCCTGATCATTTCTGTTAGCTTCTCGGTTGAAACCGAAGAATCATAAATCTTAATCTCCAAATTTTTTTCCACCTCACCCCATTCCGAAAGCACCCAGCGAAGAGCATCCTTCGCGCTTGTTTCCTTCGCGGTCGCCTCGAAGTACTTCATCAAACGCAGATCTGAAAGTAGTAGCTCAACTCGCTCTTCAGGGATCTGATATTCATCAAGAAGTCTTTTTCTCATCGCCCCGGGAAGTTCCGGCAGTTCATTTTGTAATTTCTGTACAAAAGCTTCCTCCAGCTCCAGTGGCGGTAAATCCGGTTCCGGGAAGTAGCGGTAATCATCCGCCCCTTCTTTCTCACGCATAAACTTAAGTTTCTGCTGATCGGCGAGCCAGCCCATCGTTATTTCTTTTTCCTGCGGTTTTCCCTCTTCCCAGAGTTTTCTCTGTCTTTCTATTTCCTGATTCAGAGCCATTTCCAGAGAACGAAAAGAATTCAAATTCTTTATCTCTGTTCTGGAATAAAGCTTCTTTTCTCCCTGCGGTCGCAGGGAAATCGAGGCATCAAAGCGCATTTGCCCTTTGTACATATCCGCTTCCGAAGAATTTACCGCTCGTACAATTCTCTGTAATTCTCCCGCAAAGATTCTCGCTTCTTTGGGGCTTCGCATATCCGGCTCGGTTACAATCTCCATTAGGGGAGTACCCGATCTGTTGAAATCTACAAGAGAATACTCACCCTCATGGGTGAGTTTCCCCGCATCATTTTCCAGATGAACTCTGGTTATCCCTATTTTTTTCTCTTTCCCATCCACATTTATCACCACTTTCCCATTCAGCGAAAGTGGCTTATCATACTGCGAAATCTGATATCCCAAAGGAAGATCAGGGTAGAAATAATTCTTCCGATCAAATTTACAGAAACTCGGAATCTTACAGTTTAAAGCCAGCGCTGTCTGTACCCCTTTTCTCACCGCTTCCTTATTCATCACCGGTAATTGCCCCGGAAAGCCCATGCATACCGGACACACGGCGGTGTTCGGCTCCAAATCAAAATCATCATTACTGCACCTACACCAGAGCTTCGTCTGGGTGTTGATCTGAGCGTGGATTTCGAGACCGATGATGATTTCTAGTTCCATTAGAAATAATTTTTAAATTTTTATAATTTTTAAATTTTTGAAACAATTTCTAGCGCCTAAATATCTAAATTTCTAAGAGGTATTCTGAATTTCTAATTTACATTCCCATGGTTCCCAAATTAGAAATTAAGATTTATTTTAAAAATTCAAAAATTCAAAAATTATAAAAATTTAGAATAGGCTTAAAGTAAGCCAGTACGGCTTATGATAAGCCTATTCTGTTTGCCACTTCATAATTCACCACCGTCTTCTTTCTGCCATATTTTAATCTTGAATATCTTTTTAGAAATTGAGAATTTTCAGGAGCTTTGCCGGTTTCATCCCAAATGGTCCCCATACTGAAAGGTCTGGAAGTTGTATTATTAATATTCATCTTGATGTATGCCTTAAAACGAGAGATGTTCGTCAGATCTTGTTCGGAAACCACAGGAGCAAATTCCTTTACCATATACTCAGAGTCTTCCGCTCCGATACGAAAGGCCATAATAGTACCCACATTACCAAAGACAGCATCACGGATACTTGTCTTGTTCTCTTCCGTAATCTGCTGGAGATATTGATGAGCCATAATAATGGCAAGCTTGTATTTTCTCGCCTCGGAAAGAATACTGCAAAGTGAATCTGTGGCAAAATTCTGGAACTCATCAATATACAGATAAAATTGTCTTCTTTTTCCCTCAGCCACATTTGTTCTGCTCAGGGCCGCCATCTGAATTTTAGACACCACTATCAAACCTAAAAGCTGTGTGTTTATTGCCCCAATATCACCCTTGGAAAGATTAATAAGTAATATTTTTCCCTGATCCATTACCTCTCTAAAATCAAAACTAGATTCCCTCTGTCCAATAATGTTTCTCATCACCGTATTGGTAATAAAAGGACCAAATTTAGCGGTAAAATAGGGGATTATTTCCTTACGCTCCCTCTCCGCGGTCGACAAATATTCATGTTCCCAAAACGATCTTACCACCGGATTTTTCAGTCTGGCCGTACGCCAATTTCGGAATTTCTCATCCACAAAAAGTCGGGGTACATCCACCAGAGTGGCTCCTTCCTCCGGATTTTCCATCAATGTTAAACAGCCATTACGGAAGTAATGCTGGATACGCGGACCAAAAATTTCATTACCGAAAATCTTTATAAATATTTCCGTTGCCTGTGACGAAGCCATATCCATTTGCTCCGGAGTATCTGCCTCCAAAAGATTCATCGCCAACGGTCTGGAGGTATCACCGGGATTAAACACAATCACATCCTTTATTCTTTCATTCGGAACATAATTAAGTACATCTTCCACCAAATCCCCATGCGGGTCTACCATACAAAAACCGTGTTTCTTCTGCGCGTCCTGTCTGGCCAAGAAACTCAAAAAAGCAGACTTACCCGTACCGGATTTACCCAAAACATACATATGCCTCGAACGATCCGCTTCGTGAAGATGGATATTCTTATTAATTCCGCGATACTGATTATAGCCCAATAACAAACCGGATTCCGGCATATCCGTTGGTGGCGGTAAGACTTTATAAGTTAACCATGAAATTACCGGAGAAGTATTGTATATCGCATTTGGAAAGTGATACACCGACGCCAATTCCTCCGGAGACATTATTGAAGATTTCTCTCCAAAATAATGACGCAACCTTAATTTGTAAGTAAAATGAATAAACCAATTATTAATTTTATCATGAGGAAAAATTCTTTTGGCCTGGAACCAATTGAGCCCTTCATCCATAAAGCAATTGAAAGAAATCATTACACTGTTAAGTATTTCCACTACCCGTTTTTTTCTTGGTGAAGATGCCGCAATGCGAATAGTGGTATGAAAGAAAGGTTGACGAGATTTTACTCCTACGCTCTTCCAAATCTCCTCCTCACTTTGAACCATGCGTAAATAGTGATCACCCGCCGAGGCTCCCGGAGCATTGGTAGGGGATTCACCCCGCGTTAATCCAAAAAAGAGAGCACCAAAAATCTTGGTAAATACATTATTGGCAATCCAATGAGGCACGCTTTTCCCCTTAAAACGCATTGCCGCTATATTGGCCGCTTTTTTATTCCATTTTCTGCTGTTTGCAGGATCTATTATCATTTGAATGGCCGCCGTTTCCCCATCTTCCAGTCCGGAAAATACATTTGTTAAATCGTTAAGCGGATCATTTTCCAGGGTCTTATAGGTTTTAATGGGAAACCAGTATTTTCGAACAAGATACATAAAATATGACCGAAAATACGTCCCCTTAGGCCATATCTCATATCGATCCACTTCCTCAATATCCATATCTTCATAATAAGAAGTGAGCTGTTTTTGTATTATGGTTAAATGTCTACGCTGAGTGACTATGTAGAAATACAGTTTTTTGTTCTTACAAACTATTTCAAAAGATATATTGTCATAATTAAAAATTCGCGTGTGGATATAATTCATGAGATCCAACTCCGAAAGTTCAAATAAACTTCTATATAATTGCTCCATCACTCCAATCAGTTCTTTAAAATTCTTAAAAGTCTGTTCTTCTCGATCTTTTTTCGCTTCTCTCCGAGGAGTGGAAACCTTTAAATAAACACGATGATTACCCTGATAAATGGCATATATGAAGCGCAAATTATATAGTAAGAATTTGTAGAGTAAAAAAGCCCCTACAACAATTCCAGCAAAAATGAGTACAGTCTGCCAACTCATAAACCAGGGTTAATCTAGCAAAATAAAATCCGAGTGCATTGTACATTATATATAAATATATTCATATACGCCAAATCCTCAGATTCTCCACCCTTCTCATGCTTCCTTAAATTTGTATTTACCCCTCATTAGCTGTATAAATAAGACACACTTGACTCAATCCCATGTTTCTCAGCGTCAAAGATTTCATTGTCTCCAAATATCTCAAAGGTGAGATATCCAAGACTCGTGCCGACGAGATGATTGGTGTTATCCAGCTGGAAACTAAAAATGCAAAAACAGAACGTGATTTCCAAATCATTGTCAAAAAACTAATCAAAACCCAATTTTCAGAACTAAAAGACTTTTTTAAAGCTTATCGCATGAAGGCCAACGAATGGATGAGTGAAAATGCCATTAATCGCGTGGATGAACTTATTGACCAGGGAAAAATAAAAGAGGCCGAAATGGTTATGGGTCTTCTGGAAGAAATCGAGCAGGAAAGCTAAAACAAGCAATAAGCAATAAGCTCCAGTATATTAGCTTCCCCGTAATTTGTAATTGATAATTCGTAATTGATGAGACAGTACCTCGAACTTGTCCAAGAAATTCTCGACAACGGTATTGAAAAAACGGATCGAACCGGTACCGGCACTATTTCCATATTTGGTGCTCAAAAAAAATATGATCTTCGTGAAGGCTTCCCTCTGGTTACCACCAAAAAAGTTAGTATCAAAAATATTCTCAAGGAACTTCTTTGGTTTCTTCGGGGTGAGACCAATATTAACAATGGTCTCGACTGCAAAATCTGGAATCCATGGGCCGATGAAAAAGGGGATTTAGGTCCGATTTACGGCCATCAATGGGTAAAATGGGAGAAATTTACCAAAAAAAACGGTTCATATGAAAAGAGTTATATTAACCAGATTCAAAACGCTATCGACCTCATTAAAAATAAGCCCGACTCTCGTCGCATTATCGTTAATTCCTGGAATGTGGCCGATTTGGATCGGATGGCTCTTCCGCCCTGTCACACCTTTTTCCATTTCAACGTCATGGGTGACAGGCTGGATCTTCAGCTCTATCAGCGCAGTGCCGATGTTGCCATCGGCGTTCCGTATAACATTGCCAGTTACGCCGCGCTCCTCATCATGGTCGCGCAGGAATGCGGACTCACCCCCGGCGTGTTCGTTCACACTTTTGGGGATGCTCATCTCTATCTCAATCATCTCAAGGGCATCCGAGAACAGTTAACCCGAAAACCCTACCGGCTTCCCGAACTCAAAGTAGCTAAAAAGCCCTTCTGGGATATCACTATCAACGACTTCGAACTCTTCAACTACGAACACGATAACTTCATCAAGTTCACAATTGCTGTATAAGCTGTAAGCTCATGAACAAGCCAGTCTACATCATCGTCGCCGCCGACGAAAAAAATGGCATCGGAATCGATAGTAAAATGCCTTGGAATCTAAAAGATGACATGCGCTTTTTCAAAGAAATTACCACCAAAACCAAAGATCCTCAGAAAAAAAACATGGTCATTATGGGGCGAACCACCTGGGAATCCATCCCCGCCAATTATCGTCCCCTCGAAAACAGGATAAACATTGTTCTCACCGGAAATCCCGATTACCAAATAGAAGGAGCCCGAAAATCCAGCTCCATTCACGATGCCCTGGATCAGGCCGACGACTCTATAGAAACCTGTTTCATTATCGGTGGCGGTAGCGTTTACCATCAGGCTATCAACGCCCCATTTCTTACCGGTATCTATCTCACCCGCATCAAGAAACAATTTAACTGCGATACTTTCTTCCCGGACATTCCCGACAAATTTTCCAGGATCACCCCGCTCGGCGAGGTGGAAGAAGAAGATGTCAGCTATGAATACCTGTTATATGAGAGAGAAAAAGTATAAATAACTCATGAGCAACAAGCGTAGGATAAAATTTTTTTTATTGAAATCAAAGGCTGAACTATGCAACAATAGAAAAATCCTGAAGGAAAGATTTGGCTTGTTGACAAATAAAAACAGAAATATATACTTCCCCCCAATACTTAACCAGCATAAGTATGGATACTTCAACCTCTAACAACAACATCATGTTTCAAGAAGCTGCCGAAGGCGGTGGGTCATCCACCGCAACCCTGGAGACACCGTCTCTGCGAGAAATTGTTAATCAGGAGCCGGAAAAAGCCCTGAAAGATATGGAGTCTTTTAAGCAACAACAGATCGACAATCTTAATTCCCTTTTTAATCTTATCGGAGAAAAAGGAGAAGCTCTTAATACGGATTTTGAAGCCAGAACAGTTATCGAGATGAAGTATCAAGAACACGAAAAACTCATGAATGAAATCTATCAATCCGCTATTCATTCTGCCAGAAGAGATGATCTTGATCTTTTTTATGGGGTTGTAAACATTCAAGAATCACTTCTTACCGAATATGAAAAAGGTCTTCAAGCCACGGGACAATCCCTCTCAAATATTCGAGCTATCGAAAATCCGTATAACGATCCGCTATTCAAAAACTCTCTTTCCATCGAAATAGAAAAAATGTCACTCCCCGCTGACAAATGGGAAGGAATTATCAAGGAATTGGAAGAGCAAACCTTCACTACTCAAAAAGAAGAAGAAATTAAGGTGGAAAAAAGGGAAGTACCGGAACTTACCAAAGCTCAGCTCAAAGAAATTTCAACTCTTTACAAGAAAATGGAAGAAGATCCGGAATTCAAAAGACAAATCGAAGAAGCCAACCCGCAAGTTATCCAGGCTCCACCGGAAGAAGTAAAAGCCATGGCCGAAAAGGCGGAAAAAGAAAGCACTCTTTGGAAATATGCCAAAAAAGGTATTCTTTATCTCGCCATTGGTGGAGCTATCGCCGCCGGTGTTGTCTTTCTTGGTCCTACAATATTAGCCTGGGCTGAAAAAGCAATTACAAGCATTTTTGGATCCGAGGCGCTCACCACTCTTTCCAGCTGGGTAAACGGAGCCTTTGAAGTAATTAAAGAAGGAGTTACCTGGATTGGTGATAAAGTCGGAGAAGCCTGGAACTGGGTATCCGGAATATTTTCAAACACGGAGGCCGGAAGAGGAGCGCTTGAAGCCGGAAAAGAAGCATTACAAGGAGGCGGAGGAATAGTACCAAACTTCCCAGATCTACCGATTGTGCCAATTCCTTAGATACCCATATATATTGAAATATCTTAACTAATTACAAATATGTCTGATCTAAAAACAACCACAGAATTGGCCGCCAAAGTAACTCAAGAGTTATCTTCGGTACAGATTCGTTCCGAAGTCGGCAAAGCCATCGCTGTTCTCAACGGGATGCAGGAAGTTCTAAAAATTTACGGAACTGAAATGGATTATGAAAGTAATAAAAAACTTTTTGATGCCATGGTTCAGTCCGCCAACGTAGCTATTCGCACTTCTCAATCCGCTGTTGCCAAACAAGCCCTTACTAGAAACAAAGAAGATTTAAAAAATCTAAAAAGAGATGCTGAGGCAAAAGTATTCGGAGCAAAAACAGAAAACGCAATTATAGGTATCAACGGCAAACAAGATTTTGTTAGCGTGGAGGTGGAAGGCGACGATAGCATGAAAGAGTTTTGCAACGATCTTGTAAAAGCGCTCAACGGATCTTACAAAAAATCCATTCTTGTTGCCGGAGAAAAACTGGAAAAGATTGCTTCAGAATAAAAAATTCACACGTACAAAGAAAAACCCCCGCTTTTCAAGACGGGGGTTTAAAAAATAGTAGAAGGGATTAGTCCATCAAGTCGGCATCTTTCAGCCTTCCTTCAAGACCCTTGGAAAATGGAAATTGGTTCTGTCCCAATGCAACAAGAACCTTTTTTAGAACATCTTTACAGAGTTCTTTCCCGTCGTTCTTACGGGTTTCTTTCCAGAAGTTCGGACTTTTTTCAGCTGTAGAATCCTTTGTAATCTGGTCACATATCACATTTAGTAGCTCGTTAATTCCTGATGCGAAATGATCGCGTCGTTCTTCCAGATCAAAAGATTCAAAGCCTTTTGATTTATAGTAAGCGGCAATTTTGTAGAGCAGCCAAGCATTAGCGGCAACTCTTACAATTTCGGCACGCACTCTTGTTTCAGTCCTTCTTGCCTCATACATTAGGTCGCGTGACTCCTCAGACTCTTGTAACCACTTATCTGTCCCTTCTTTCGCTCTTTCAAGCTCAGCAGTGAGACGTTCCACATCCAAGGCAAGAGTGGTTAAGCTCCCATTCTTTTCAGTAGATTCCGCAAGCCATTGCTCTCTTTCTTCTTCCCATCCTTCTTG
>DAOVYC010000125.1 GCA_030635805.1 bacterium
TCTACAAAGATTATGTCGAGTGACAATAGGAGGTGCTCTCCAATCGATCCAGTTTTACAATGCTTACAAGCTTGATCATCTAATTCCCCCTTTCAAAAAGAGTCCAGAAGATTTTTCAACGGGTTTGGACTTAATCTTGGGCGACAGGGGTGGACACATATTCGAGCCTTTGATTGGAGTTTTTGATCAAGTAGTGGAATTAGATTTCTCCTCAATGTACCCCTCATTGATGGCAAATTTCAACATCTCTTCTGAAACCATTAATTGTAAATGTTGCAAGGATGATGGAACCGGCATAAAAGTGCCGGGGCTAAATTTTCATATATGTTCAAAGAGGGAAGGAATTATCTCGAAATCGATTAGCTTACCTTTAAAAAAAAGATTAAAATATAAAGAACACGTTCGAAAAACGGGAGATTTAAGATATAAGTTCACGGACGTCGCGCTGAAATGGGTATTAGTTGTGAGTTTTGGATATTTGGGCTTTAAAAACGCTCGTTTTGGCAAAATTGAAGCACATCAGACAGTTTGTGCGTTTGCCCGCGAATTTTTAATGCGTTCTGCAGAAATTGCTGAAAATCATGGCTGTCGCGTTGTTCATGGAATAGTTGATTCCATGTGGCTTCAAGACACGAAAAAAAGGTCCCCAGAGGAATTTGAAAAAGTGACAAAAGAAGTTGCCGATAAGATTACAAGAGAGACGGGCATCCCCATGAGTTGGGATGGAAGATTTGATTTTATCGTTTTTCTTCCATCAAAGGCAGAGTCAAATGTTCCTGCTCTTAGTCACTATTGGGGCATCAAGGTTGACGGTGAAAAGAAAGTAAGAGGTATCGAGGTCAGGCGTAGAGATATACCGAAAATAATTAAAGATGCTCAATATGCTTTTATTGATGTTTTTAAGGGTGCCAGCTCAGTGGGTGAATTCTTGGAAAGAATACCGAAAGCAAAGGAACTACTTTACGAATATGTTGAAAGAATCGAAGATGGATCTGTTTCGAGGGATGAACTTTCAATTCGGCAAAGGATTTCCAGAAAACCTTCACATTACAAGGTAAACTCGTATCAAGCCATTGCCGCAAGACAATTAGAAAGATCAGGTGTTGTAGTCTCCGCAGGAAAAAATGTGCGTTATATCATTCTTAACGCCGATGCGAACCCAAACTTTCCTGAAAAAAAAGTAATCCTTTCCGATCTTTACGATGAAAAAAAGCATCAGTACGATAAAAAGAAATACATCGAATTGCTAAAAAGAGCTTTTGAAAACATCTTTCCGTTCGAATTTCCCGAACTTGAAGAATTATTGAAGTCTGATTTTAATAGAAAGTCCACTCAAAAAGATCTATCCTGTTTTATTTAGATCTTTTAGAAAATCAACACTCTGTTGTTATTTATTTTTATAAAAGTTAATATAAGATTATGTCAAAAGCATCAGTTTCTAAAAATGTATCTTTTTATGATTGGGAATTGAATTTTCGGAATAAATCAACCTTGACTGAGAGTTCTAATATTAAAAAATATTCCGCTATTAAGAAAAAAGAAGTTAATTCTCTAGGAATTTCTGATATAGATTTTCAAGATTTTATGAAAAAATGGAAAGAAAAAAATTTATCTTAATTTATTTTCTTATTGCCCTTAATCTTACTCTCTCGCTTCTTATTTTTTAGATTATACGTATTCTATAGTAGCAGGCGGTTTTGGGGTTACATCAAAGAAAACATTTTTAGTTTCGGAGATTTCGAGCAATTTCTGTTTTAAATCGTTAAGTAATTCTATTGGTAAATTGGTCACAGTTGCAGTTCTTGCGTCTTTACTATTGATAGATCTAATAACAATGTCATATTTACCCTCCGGATTGCTTCCCATTTCGTAAAATACTCTTGCGTATCCTTTTATTTGAGATGCCTTTTTTATGAGTTTTTCAAAGTCCCATTCTCCTTTTTCACATAAGGGAATATCGTAAGTTCTTTTTCCATCTACTAATCCAGTAACCTTTTTTTTAAGTATATTTTCACTTATTGCCGCAAAAACTTGGAACGGTTCTTGCTCGCCATCATCGTTAATAATCATAGTTTTCCCAAATTTCTCTTTATAGTAGTCTTCTACGGATGATTCTACAAGATCGTGAACTTTTTTCTCAAAGGCAAGATTTTCTTGAGAAACAGCCCCAATAATTCTAGCTGAAAGCGCAGGTCCGGGAAAAGCTTTCCTATATACAAGCTCTTGTGGCATATTAAGGTATTCAAGTACCTTACGCACTTCATGCTTAGTAAGACTGGCAACTGGTTGAATAGTTGCTTCTACATCGTATTCTATTTCAACATTATGTTGACTTTTTACAAAACCTTCGATATGTTTTTTCATTAAATCCTTTTCCTCTTCAAGGCTCATTGTCTCTTTTAAGTCTGTAATCTTAACTCCAAAGCTTTCTTCGATATCCGGAAGTATGGTTCCATCTGCTAGTAAATCGCACTTCTCTCTTTTAATTACATTACTTATTGTTCCCGAATAAGCTGCTTTAAAGAGTTTTCTTTTTCCTTCTGCATCACCCTCGCCGAAGATTTTTGGAAGAAAATCCTCTCTGATGTCTAATATAATGACATCTGGAAAAAGCTTTTTTATATACTCACGTTCTTCAACACCCCTTATTATTCTCATTAGCCCATGATCAATGAAAACCGGAATTGTATTGATTTTAGCTTCTTTAAGTAATAGATATAGTGTGGAGCTATCAATAGCTCGAGAAAGCGCACAAAATACTTTTTTATCGTTTGCCGGATATGATCCCTATCCAGGAAGCTTCCCTTCAATTCGGCCATAAGATCATAAATACCCCGTGATGGAAAGGAGAGAAAATCTCCGGTGATCAGGATATCCTTTACCTGTTTTCCGTTCCCATGGGTCACAAGCGTAAATCCGACCATACCCGAGTTGAATTTGCAGGCGGCCCTCACCGTCTTTTGCCCATGGGTTTTTGGTTCTACCATGTGAACCCACTCCTTAGACCGGAAATACGGCAATCTTTCTTCAAACCGCCTTTTTTCTTCATCCGTTAACGCCATGGGCTTCAGATCAATATTGAACATCTCTTCAAATCCTTTGATCAATTCGGATTTGACTTTTCCAGTGCCGGGGGACGCCCCAGTTCAAGGGCCA
>DAOVYC010000062.1 GCA_030635805.1 bacterium
ATCTGATCAGCCGGGCCAATACTCATACCAGGCAAAAATGTCCTGCTCACAATCGGGAAGATGGGGTTCTGCATTGAGGATTCTACCGAAAAACGAATTGCTCGCAAATCCTTATGAGCTCGGTTTGATATACTGGGAATCAACTGCTCAAAAAAGAAAACCAAAAAATTCCCCGGTTGAATGCTGTTCAAAGTGGTGACATCACAGAAATTGCGGAAGAATTTGATGATCGAAAAAACAAGGAATCACAACTGGCCGGACAAGGCGGAATTAAGCACACTCGCCGAAAAGACGAAGTAATTCAGACTATCAAAGATTCAGGCGGAAGCGCCTGGATCGCAACCAACTCAGAAATCGAAAATGCTCAGAAACTTCTCCATCAATGTCAAATTCAATCATCACCGGAGGGCGCCGCTTCGCTTGCCGCCTCCAAACGGGCCCAGGAGAAAAACAACTTTAATACAATAATTATTATCATTTCTGGCAAAAACTGGGGAAACTAGTACAATATATTCTCTTGAATCTTGTAATCTTGAATCTTGTAATCTTGAATCTTGTAATCTTGTAGTTTATGATTTTTATCACCATCGACATCACCCGCGCTATTGGTCTGGAACTCAAGTATCCGGATCTCAAACTGATCTGCTTGTATCAGAGTCCCATTATCGATTCTCTCCGAGAAAAAGGGGTAGACGTTTTTTGTATTGAGGAACAAATAAAAAAAGATGTTAAACCTAGCTCCGCTTCAATCCTGAGCCTTAAAGAAGTAAAGGAATGGATCGAATCTCAAGAATCTAATCCGGGAATACTTGTCTTCAAGCCCACGGCAAAAATAGAAGCCATTATTCGCCACAACGGCTGGAAACTTTTCAATTCCCCGGCGGAACTAAACAGACTATACGAAGACAAAATTTCATTTAATGAGATTTGCAGTCAGTTGGACATTAAAACGCCAAGATCGATTATCAAACAATTAATCGCCATATCCTGGAAAGATATTCACTCACTCGGCGGAAGGACCATTCTTCAGCTTCGCCGGGGTCATGCCGGTGAAACCAGCTTCCTTATTACTTCAGAAGCAGATCTCAAAAAAATTAAATCGGAATTATCGGACAACCACCTCGTTAAATTATCAGAATTCATCACCGGTGATACTTTAACCGTAAATTGCGAAATTCAAGACGACGGTCTTCATATTGGCTATCTTATGAAACAAATTGCTGGTATTCCGGAGCTTAATTCGTCTAAACTGGGTACTTGTGGTGTCGTAGCCCAAAAAGAAGGCAAATTGCCAAAAGAGATGAAAGCGGGAATACAAAAACTGGGTAAAAATATGCAAAAAAACGGATACAAAGGAATATTTGGGGTGGACATAATTCAAACAGAAAAAGATGAAATATTTTTTATTGAATGCAATGCCAGATTTACAGCCACCATGTCTTTTCATAACCAACTGGAACATCGCCAATCCTTTGCGGAAGCCAGTCAAATTATTATTAGAAACACGGAGAATGAGGGAATTATCATCGACCATTCCCTTAAATCAGGTATTTATATTATTCATGATGGTGTATTAAAATTAGTTAAAGAATCAATCCACCTCTCCGACCTTAGCTCGGGAGAATTCCTTATTCTCATTCGACCCTCAAAATCATCTGTCTCTTCGGGACTTGAAATAGCTTATATCCAAGCCCTTGAACCGCTTGTAAATTACCTTAATCAACTACATGAAATTATTCAAATTCTCAAAAATGATGTAAAAATCAGAATTAAATCATCTTACATAAATCCGGATAATTTCTGGAAAAACGAATTTGGAGGTGTAAATAACCTCACTGATCTTCTCAGAAAACCGATTAAAAACTTTAAAAACATAAATTCAAGAGCGATATCCAGAAACAGGCAAACTCAATTATTACCGAACGAACCTTCCTTCAGGCTCCTTAATCAGGAAAAAGATTATTATCTTGTCGAAAAATTTGATGGGACCAAAGGCTGGATACCTAAAAACTTGGTAACCAGAGTTAAAAATGAAGAAAATATCAAAAAGATGGAAACTGCTGAATTTCTTAAAACCTGGGAAAACGCGCCTTATCTTTGGGGCGGAATCACCAAAAAGGGTACGGATTGTTCCGGTTTTGTTCAGCAATTTTTCCTTCAAACTAACGGGCAGATCATCCCCAAACACTCTCAAGATCAAAAAAAATTGGGGCAAAATATCTCTCAAAACGATCTTCAAAACAGCGATTTAGTCTTTCTTCAAAACAAAAAAGGGGATAGCCACATCGGAATATTTTATGAAAATATGATCTGGCACGCCTGTCTCAAGTTCAAAAAAGTTATTGCTCAAACCATCCAAGAGATCCAAAACGATTATGATATCACCGAAATGAGACGCCTCATTGTTGACTAGTTTTATGTGTTTCATGTTCTATGTTTCATGTTTTTGTGGTATAATGAAGCGATCTAATCGAATTATGTTTGCAGTATTCAAAAGAAAAAATATAAAAAATAGCACGGGGATTATTCTTCTCATCCTTTTATCGTTATTTTTTCACACGCTTTTAACCGGAAACAGTCTTCAAGGCAATATTTTTCACGGAACGGCGGAAGAAATGGTTCTGGAAGCCAGAATTCTCGGAAATACTCTCGATTTAGACTGGTCCGCTTATTCCAAAGCGGATTTATACACAGTTTACTATTCACCTGGTCCGGACGACCTTATCAATCCTAAAAATATTATAGAAGAAACAGAAAGTTTTGGTCTTTCTCTTACCCCTTTACAAGAAGGTTATTACCTTGTTTCAGCGAACATTGGATCAGAAAATATCCAAAGTAACGAGATAGAGGTAAAAAAATAATAAAATTTACAATTTTCCAGCCTAAATCCCTAGAATAGGGATTTTTTTGTTCTATTGAACAAGTAGCGAGCAAAATGTTCCGAAATGGAAGAGCCTCTGAGCTCGTCGAAGAGGATCTGTAGTGTAGGATACTGTAAAGAAATTTATATTGGAGCCAAGGTCGAATAGTCCAACAATATTAATTTCTTGGAAGTAAATTTTGCCCTATTGACATTTATGGGAATCATCACTAAAATGCTTGCGATTTGACTCTAGTAAATATTTATTTCTTACAGATATTATTATGTCAGATGATCCAATAAAAGATATCCAGAATATTGAAAAAATTAAGAGGGAAACCCTTGTCAAACGTGAGAATGAAAAAATTTCAAACTTAAAAAAAATAGATAATGAAGAAGGTAAAAAGCTACGGGAAAAAAAAGAAGAATTAATCAAAAACCTCACAAAAGAGTTATCAGACCTAAAGAAAAAGAAATCCGAAGAACTAAAAAATGATCTTTCAAAAGAAAACGAAAAGATAGAGAAATTTGTCTCAAAAATAAAGAGTAATGGGAAAATCGAGCAAGCCGTAGATATGGCCCTCGATACACTTTTAGATAGAAAATAATTTGTATTTACTAATCAACCGTCCAAAGTGGCAGTTGTCGAAATGCAAAAAATTCGAATTTACGCCGATAAAAATGCGCGTTA
The DNA here is from genome assembly GCA_030635805.1 of bacterium. Taxonomy (GTDB): domain Bacteria; phylum Patescibacteriota; class Gracilibacteria; order JAUYGZ01; family DAOVYC01; genus DAOVYC01. The sequence continues at coordinate 3,552 of DAOVYC010000062.1, forward strand.
TGCAATTACAGATTTATTGCATGAAAAAGGATGGATGGAAATCCAGGATATTTCTGAGGATGTAAGCCAGGACATTCGGGAGTATTTTGTAAAAGAACATAACGAACTTGATTTACAAATTGCCAATACTGAATTCGCAATCAATTTTTTGAATAAATATTCAACTTCAAAGACAAAAAAAAGAAAAATTACACAGAGCGAATATCAAAAAATAATTAACGCTTATTACTATAAAGATGTTGTTGAGAAGTGTTTAAACATAGAGGAGGAGCTGGTTAAACATAAAAATCACATTAACCATCTGATCACCGAAGAAATTACCTTAAAACCTTGGAAAAAATTAACTTTCTTTCTCAAGGAAGAGCTTGAAACTCAACATACTGTCGGATTCATAGGTTCCACTGAAAAATTAAATTTTGATAAATTAAAAGAGGAACTGACGGAAGCTACAGATCTTGCAGAGATATATACGGTTAATGCCGACCAAGTGGCTGTCTATTTTTACGTACTTGTTGAAAAATCGACTGCGAATGATGTCAGCCTGATTCTTCAAAAACATAAATTTACACCCGCCGATTTCTTAAAAAGGAGAGGAAATCCAAAAGAAGAGTTAGATAGAATTCGAAGGAATGAAATAAAAACTAAAGAAAAGATTGATAATCTGGAAAAAGATGCCCAAGCCCTTACGAAGGAGATCGATAATTTAAGTGTAATCTATGATCATTTAATAAACCTAAGAAATTGGAAAGAATCCAGAAAGAAATTTTTACATACCGATAATGTCTTTGCGGTAGAAGGCTGGATTCCAAAAAAAAGGTTTGGCGATATAGAAAAAAAATTAGAGAACATAACAAAAGCACATATTATTCAAAATATTGAAAGCTTGGAGGAAAACCCCCCCGTAGAAATAGAAAATAATTCATTACTCGCTCCTTTTGAAGCGGTAACCAGAATTTATGGTCTACCCTTATCTCACGAAGTAGATCCTACTCCATTTTTAGCAATTTTCTTTATTACCTTCTTCGGACTTTGTCTTACGGACGTAGTTTACGGATTGCTATTATTTGCTTTAATGGGTGGCGCACTACTTTTTTTAGATGTTCCAAAGGGGATGAAAAAATTAGTCAAACTTCTTATGTTTGGAGGAGTGGCCACTTTTGTTCTTGGGATTCTTTTTGGAGGATATGCGGGAATGGACGCTACCGCACTTCCAGAATGGTTAACCTACACAAAAATGATAGGAGAAGTAGAGACAAAAATGTTTATTGGACAATTAGTAAATCCAGTTAAAGAACCCCTTATCGTTCTTGGGCTAGCTTTCTTTATCGGGTATATCCAGATTATTGCTGGGAAAATGATTGATGGCTGGTGGAAAATGAAACAAGGAAAATTTTGGGATGGCCTGCTTGATGGATGGCTTTGGGCTTACGCACTCATCACTCTCGGTGGTTATGCCGCAGTGAGCATGGTTCCTCAATTAGCTTCTTATAAAACAATCGGAGTTTATGCTTTTTTAGCCGCTGTGGCCCTGCTTCTTCTTACTCAGGGAAGAAAAAAAGACAATATTTTTGGAAAAATTATCGGAGGAGTGCTCAGTCTCTATGGATTCATTGGTTATGTTTCCGACATTTTATCATATTCTCGTC
>DAOVYC010000014.1 GCA_030635805.1 bacterium
AGAAAAGTGCGGATGGGCATTGGTTTTCGTCACTCCCCCATGTGTCGCCCAACGAGAATGACCTATGGCCAGCGAGGAATTTACATCAGAAAACTCATCTTCAGCCACTTCGGAAATTTTTCCAATCGATTTACAAACTTTCAATTCACCATTCTCACGCCAACTTACCCCCCAGGAATCATACCCGCGATATTCAAGTTTCTTAAGCCCATCCACTACCAAAGTAGCCGCGTTATCTCTCTTCCCGACATATCCGAATATTCCACACATAATTGACGATTAGTTAATGGGATTCTAGCATATTCTGAATTCCTGTCTAATTTTTAATTTTTTAATTTTGAATTTTCTAATTTTGTAGTCCCTAGTCCCTAATCTTTACCTTCTCTTTATTTGAAATCAGCGTTTTTCCTCCCTCCATATAAACTTTGACATATACATCATACTCCGAAACTTTTTTTGGGATCCATGATCCTGAAAACACTGTCGCCCCTTCGGTATTGGAAACTTCACTGACTACCTGTCTTCCCACTGAAATACTTTCATTTTTATCACGCACCACAAACTCAACCTTGGTTACTTCTTCCGCATTTTCACTTGAAATACGGGCAAACAAAGACACCGTATTCCCCACTTCGTACTCATCTCCACTCTGCGGTTTTACCAAACTCAAAGATGCTGTATCAAAAACAAACACATCATCAAAACGCACTTTCACCGAACTTTCCATTTTATTGCCGGCATTATCTTCGGCAATCGCAGACAAAGTATGCGGACCGCTTAATTCACTAAAATTATAACTAAATGAAAAAGGCGGATCGATAACTTTGCCAACTTCCGTATTATCAACCAAATAAGTAACATTTTTCACATCACCTTCGCGATCAAAAGCTGAAACTTTCAGACTTACCACCGAACCACGCGGTAGCTGATCATTGTTCGTAGGGTAAACAAAAGAAATTTCAGGCTTATTTGTATCTTTTCCTCCCAAATCTATAGTAATAGTGTCTGAATCACTATAAAGCAATGCATCATAAACTCTTGCTGTTAAACGAACTTCACCGGCCTCATAATCTTCTTCGATAAGAGCAAAGCTACTACGCCACGGTGATTTTCTCTGGGTATCCATTAAGACATCACCAATATAATATTCTACCTTTTTCACAGATCTTTTTGATTCCACATCTACCAAAACTCCCACATTTCCAAAACTGACAATCCCCTTATTCTGAGGTGATAATATCTGAACAGTTGGCTGTATTCTCGCTGTTTTTTCTGAGTGAACATCATCAAATTCCTCGGGAATTTCTGTCAGAAAACGCCTGTCAAAATAGTTTTCCACCACCCATTCTTGAACCGGTTCTTCCCAGTTTGGGAATTCCGGTTTTTGTGAATGAAAATTCAAAATTATTGCCTTTTCAATCGCACTTTCCGGCGTATCTTCGGTAGGTAGTTTACCGGACACACCATCTACATCGAACTCCGCATAAACATCATCCTCTCCTTTTGGATGATTAAATGAGGTGAATACTTCCGTCATTATTTCGTCCTCGGGCGTGCTTACCGAGGGCAGTTTACCGGATAGCTTGGCCACCTCTATTTCCTCTATTCCTTCCGGAACCGGAAAATTTTCTATCGGATGATTTTCCACTGCCTTGTTCATGAAAGCGTTCCAGACCGGAGCCGCTACCACTAAACCGGAAGCGGAATGACCCATTGGAGAATTATCATTATTACCCGACCAAACACCCGTAACTATTCGGGTGGTATAACCCAAAGTCCACACATCACCCGGTTTGATAGTCTCAGACGCTGTATCAGGATTAATTTTTTTATTTGATGTTCCCGTTTTAGCCGCGTTGGGACGATTTGAAAGGTTCAGATTCCCCCATCCTTCCGGCCTTGCCCCCGCGTCAGACAAAATATGCGTTACTGAATAAGCCACCTGCGGATCCAAAACCTGCTCACCCTTAATTTTTATGTTTTCAAAATCTTCTATAATATTACCCTTACTGTCTTCTATTCTGAGCAAAGGATTAAAATCAATTTTTGAACCACCTCTCGCCAAAGTCGTATACGCTTTTACCATTTCTATCAATGGAATTTCACCGGTTCCCAAACCTATGGAAATTCCATAAATATCCGGATCGTTCACCAGGCTTTCTGTGCCAAGAGCTCTCGCTACATTTAAAACATTGTACACTCCGGCTAAATGCGCCATCTTCACTGCCGGAATATTAAGCGAATGAGCCAGCGCTGTCCTTGCGCTCACCGGTCCAGTAAACAAACCATCATAATTTTGAGGTTTATAGTCGTTACCAAAATCTGTTTCCACGTTAAAAAGAACTGTCGCCGGCGAATAGCCATTCAAAAATCCTGCCGCATAAACAAACGGTTTAAACGAAGATCCCGGGGAACGAAGTCGTGTAACCACATTCACATTCCCATCTATTTCTTCATCAAAATAATCTACTGATCCAACCATGGAAAGTATCTGCCCGTTGGTTGCATCTACAGACAAAAGAGCCATATTGCTGGCATTATAATTTATCAAATTACGTTCTTTTCGCTCCGCAATGATCTCCTCCGCAAAACTCTGCAGCTCCGGATCAATGGTGGTATAAACGTGTAAACCACCCGCCTCTACCGCAAGATCACCAAACTTTCTCTCCAGAAGTTCACGCACATAAAACACAAAATGAGGAGACTTAATATCTTCTCGATATTTCTGAAACTCTAAACCTCTAAGTCCCGCCTGAGCTTGTTTTTTTTGCTTATTGGTTATATAGCCAAGCTCAGCCATACGCGCCAAAACCACATCTTTTCGTCCTGAGAGATAAATCCCGTTTTCACTTGTATACCCTGTCAGCGAATTTCTATTCGGACCATGCGGAGAATATTTGGAAGGCGCCTTTGGTAAAGAAGCTAAAATAGAAGATTCTAAGAGAGTAAGATCTCGGGCATCTTTATCAAAAAAGGTTTTCGCCGCCATTTGCACTCCATAAGCATTTGAACCATACGGAATTCTGTTTAAATATAATTCCAAGATTTCATCCTTTGTAAGTGCCTGTTCCAATCTCATCGCCAGAATAAGCTCCTTTGCCTTACGTACATAACTTCTTTCCGGCGTCAGAAAGACATTCTTCACCAACTGCTGGGTAATGGTGGAGCCACCCCTCTGTTTACCTATCCCAAAAGTTTCGTAAAGACCCGCCTTGATAATACCTCCAATATCGAATCCCGGATGAGAGTAAAACTGATCATCTTCTATCGCCAAAGTAGCGTCTTTCAGATATTGAGGTATTTCAGCCAAATCAATATTCTCCCGATTTTCTTCCCCATGAATGGTATAAAGCACATTCCCTTCTCTGTCGTAAATAATTGTCGATTCTGAAGCAATAAAGTTATGAAGGTCATCCACATGCGGAAGATCCGACCCCAAAATCCAAATCATCATCGAAAAACCCAGCACCCCCAGCGCAAAAAACCCGGCAACAATACTCAAGCCCCACCCAAAAATCTTCCCCCATGAAACATCATTTATGTGCTTCCTTTTTCTGGCAATCGACCTCCTCTGAATACGTGTTTTAACAAATGAAAATACCTTTTTCTTCATAAAAATAATCAATAAATTTCAAGCCGACTCATTATATGTTTCCAAATCACGCAAAGCAAACTATGCCTGAATTTCAGAAAGTCATCCCCACTAAAAATCAAGCTGATTTACTGATATTTCATCTGTCTTCAAGTTTAAAGTTTCAAGCTTTAAGTTTAAAGTTTCATGCTTTTTGTGGTATAATGAAGCGATAATTTAATTAAATACTAACCAAAACAAACATGGGAACAAACATACCCGATTCAAAAAACGAAACTCAAACAATGCCGCCTAACTTAAAGTCAAAACAAACAGCAGATGAAAAAACAGTGACCAATTTAACTAGAGAGGAAGTTGAAAAAATTACTTCACAAGAAGCACAAGAAACTTCCCAAAACATCCTACAAAAAATAGGAACATCGATAGTCATTTCTCCATTGATTTTAGAACACTTTACAGATATTGCTGAAAATGAAAAAACTGATTTCAGACAAGCTATAAAAAGACTAAAAGAAGAAATTGATGTCAGAAAAGTCGCCTCTCTATCAAACACAGATGTATCAAAAAACGCCACCACAAATGATCCAAATACTGATGCTATCATCACTAGTCTAGCTAAGGGAATTAATAGCAACATAGATAATTTACCTGCAGGTGTGGTATTTGATATTCTTACTAAGAAGAAACCGTGTATCACTAAAACAGCAAATGATAAACTAATTTATTTATCACCACTGGACCCCACCAAAGATGGTTTAATGTCTGATATGTCCGGCTATCAGCTTACACCTGGAGGTCTTGTCCCTGTTATCATTAAAATATCAAAACCTGATGGAGATTCAGAAAGTGAAATAGCAACTCTTGGAGAAAAAAATAAAGAAAAAATTGTTTTTACTGACAATAAAGATGTGATCATCATGAAAAACTTAAGCATGATTTAGACGGAATTTCAGAATAATCAAATAAAAACAAGCATTCCAGTTGTCTGAACCATGATTTTCTTGATTAAGGGATTAGCCTGATAGACCAAGGCTACCAAATCTCCCTCCGCTATTCGAAGATCCTGAGCACAGCCGAAGGACTCCTCCCTCTTTATCAAGAGGGAAACTTGTACTCCGCATGCTTTTTTGTCTTTCAGCTTTCCCTCCGAAAAAATCCTCCCCATCCTTTAATCAGGCAAATCATGGTTCAGACAAATGGAGCCCTCATTGTGATGGATAAAAGTACAATTACTTAGAAAGTTATTCATACCAAAAATCTCATGATCCGTGACTATTTTTAGCATAAATAAGCTATAGATTAACTATTGACAATTTACAATAATCACGTACGATAACACCCATTAAAAATACAATATATGAACTCCCCCCTGATAAGAATGAAATTAAAAGATTTAAGTCCGGAGTTAAAAACCCTAGTTGAAGACTTAAATAACTGCGACTCTCCACAACCTTCTGAAATTGATGAAGTTATGAAAACACTCAGTGAAGCTCGGGAACTTATTCAAGAAGCTCTTAATGGCGATCTAATTGGTATAAATTTACGCAAAAAAACTGGATATGATAATCTTGGAACAAAAACCGACACTATTCATTTCACACCCGTTTGGCTCAATTGTAACATGCAACCAAAAACAAATAATGGCATATCGCTTTGGTCAACTGCCCCACCTGAATTTAAACAGTTTTATTTAACCGTTAGACGCTCGTTTCATAGTACTAAAACCTGTTCTCAGGAGAATAAAAAGATAGATTTTGAAATCATCATTGAAGACGATAGCGTTCTTCAGGCTATCGAAGCTGTACGTTATGTTTGTAAAAAAATCCTTGGCATTTTCTTTAAAGCTGATGCCTTAATAAAGAATAAATCAAGAAACTAATCATTGATAAATATCTCCCTCGGCTTCGCTCCATTACTTGGTCCAATCAAACCCATTTCCTCCAGCTCGTCTAAGATACGAGCCGCCTTGGCGTAACCAAAACTACAGCGTCTTTGAAGTAAGGAGGCGGAAGCCTTTCGATGTTGCTTAATTATCTCAATAGCCCTTTGAAGATCATTATCTTGAGCTATCTTTCTCTTGTCCACCGGCATCCCCGGAATACTTACTTTATGCTCACCTTCCGTAATTTCTTCCACATATTCTATAGCATCTGGTGCATTCAGTTTTACATGATTAATTACTCTGGTAATTTCTTCGGAAGACACAAAAGCACCCTGGACACGCATTGGTTTACCAAAATCACTGGCCAGATAAAGCATATCTCCGCAATTTAAAAGATCTTCCGCACCTATGGAATCAAGAATAGTCCGTGAATCAATTCCGGTAGCCACTGTAAAGGCGATGCGAGTAGGAATATTTGCCTTGATCAAACCCGTAATTACATCCACCGACGGTCTCTGAGTAGCAATAATCAGATGGATACCTACCGCCCGAGCCATCTGTGCCAAACGACAAACAGTCGCCTCTATTTCCCTGGAAGCCGCCATCATCAAATCGGCCAACTCATCAATAATAATGACGATGAAAGGCATGCGTTCCAAAGATTTATCGGCATTATATTCGGCAATATTTCGTTTTTTTCTATGGGAAAGCTCCTTATATCTTCTGGTCATCTCCGCCACCGCCCACTTAAGAGCTTTCAACGCCTTTTCCGGCTCGGTAATTACCGGTGTAAGCAGATGGGGAATGCCGTTGTACCCACCCATTTCCACTCGTTTTGGATCCACCACAATCATTTTCAAATCCGCCGGCGAGTGCTTATAAAGCAAAGACATCATAAAGGCGTTAATTGCCACTGATTTACCCGATCCCGTTTGTCCCGCTACCAGCAGGTGAGGCATTTTCGAAAGTGAAGCAATGATTGCTTTGCCGGTCACATCTCGACCAAGAACCAGTCGAAGAGGGTCCTTTATCTTATTGAATTCTTTTGAGTCCAGAATATCTCGCATAGTTACTATTGCCCTATCCGCTGTTGGAATTTCGATTCCCACCAACGATCTTCCCGGCACCGGAGCCTCAATACGAATAGCCTTAGCCGCCAAAGAAAGAGCCAAATCACTTTTTAAAGTAGTGATTTTAGAAAGCTTCACATCTTCCGCCGGTTTTAAGGTGTATTGAATAACCGTTGGACCAACATTGATGTCTTTCATTATCACCCCAATGTTAAACTGTGCCAACTTTTTACGAATTATATCCGCATCCGCCAATAATTTCTCATCATCTTGTACTCCTCTAGCTGTCTGGTGAGCCAATAAATCAAGTGGTGGAAATTTCCAATCAGAAAAATCACCTGAGGTGTAAGCACTCTTATCCGTACTGAACTTGATGTTATCTTGAATTACCGGCTTTGAACCTGGTGAGCCTGGTGAGCCTGTCGAAGCCCCTGAGCCCTGCCGAAGGGTCGAACCATCCTTTTTTTGAGCCGCCTTTACATTTTCCTCTACCGAAGAGGATTTAGCATCCGTTACCTGCTCTCCTCCCGCCTTTTCTATCGCTTTTTCAATCCCTCGAATAATATTTACATCTTCATCATAATCATCTTCTTCTCCTCTTTTAATTAGTTTCTTTTTTATAGAAGCGGATCTTCTTTTTTTTATTTCTTTTTCATTTTTATCATTACTGGTCGTGGCAAAATTATAAACTCCTATCAAAAGGTCCCTTATCGAAAACTGGAAAACAAGAAAGAAGGAAACAACGGCAAGTACCACTAATAAAAATCCCGCCGCCGTATTGCCGAATACATAGAGAGTAATAAAACTTGCAACAAATCCAATATATCCGCCAAATTGAGTTGCCGACTCAAAAAGCGCGTCTCTTGGTGCCGCCAAATGGATAATTCCCAAAGCTGAAGTCAAAAATAAAATAATTCCTAAAACTCTTGCTGTCTTAAAATCAATCTTTTCAAAAAGAAGGTTCACAATCCCCAATACCGCAAACATAAAAGGAATGGCCGGTGCTCCAATACCAAAGAATGAGATCAAAACATTATCTTTAAACCACATCCCAAAAGGCCCTGCCGATCCACTCAAAGCAAAAAAGGTAACCACCGCCACCGCAATCCACACTATACCTATAATTTCCTTGGAAACCTGTGAATCTACCGCAAGAACCGGAGAATTTTTCCTCCTGGTTACTCTTCGTCTGACTGTTGTTCTTCGAGCCCGTGTAGCGGTAGTTCGTCTTCTGGTCGTTGGTCTTCTTCGGGTTGTAGCCCTCCTTCTGGTAGTTATACGTCTCCGCACCATAAAATTATACTAAATAATACTAAAAACATTATACAAGCAAACAACCCCTCAGACAATACTAGATCGTGCTCCCCCTGCAAGCTACTAGCTACCTCCGCCAGAGGCGGATCCGCCTTTGGAGGAAGCTACAAGCTACGACCTAAATTCTTTGCTATCGGCAAAGAATAAAGTATCATGCCCACGAAATTAATTGTCTTATTTTTCATGCCCGAAGAAGAAATCAGAACTCGTTTTGCCCCATCTCCCACCGGATATCTTCATGTTGGCGGATTCAGAACCGCCCTCTATAATTATCTTTTCGCCAAAAAAAATGGTGGAAAATTTATTTTAAGAATTGAAGACACCGATCAGTCCAGGAAAGTGGAAGGTGCCATGGAAAACCTGCTTAGAACCATGGAATGGGCCGATCTTATGTGGGATGAAGGACCGGAGAAAGAAGGAGATTTTGGACCTTACGTCCAATCTCAAAGAACTGAGCTTTATTCTAAATATGCTCAGCAACTTATTGATGAAGAAAAAGCTTATCCTTGCTTTTGCACTTCAGAAAGACTGGAAGAAATGCGTGAAGAACAAAAGAAATCAGGCCTAGCCCCTAAGTATGATGGTCATTGTCGAAACTTGCCTAAAGAAGAGGTGAAAAAACTTCTGGCTAAAAACACCCCTCACGTTATTCGCCTTCGCGTCCCCTATAATCAAAGAGTTGAATTTAAAGACATTATCCGAAAAAAAGTAATATTCGACGCCAAAGAAATAGATGACCAAGTTCTCGTCAAATCCGATGGCTTTCCCACTTATCATCTCGCCAATGTAGTGGATGATCACCTCATGGACATCACCCACGTAATTCGTGGTGAGGAATGGCTTCCATCCACTCCTAAACACGTTCTTTTGTATCAGACTCTTGGCTGGAAACTACCTGTTTTTGCCCATCTTCCTCTTCTTCTCAACCCGGACCGTTCTAAATTATCCAAGAGACAAGGTGATGTTGCCGTGGAAGACTACATGAAAAAGGGGTATTCCAAGGAAGCGATTATAAACTTTGTTGCCTTCTTGGGCTGGAATCCCGGCGATAATCGGGAAGTCTTTTCACTTAAAGAACTGATCACTGAATTCAATTTGGAAAAAGTCCAAAAAGCCGGAGCAATCTTCAATATTGAAAAACTGGACTGGTATAACTGGATCTGGCAACAGAGAAAGTTCTATGAAGAACTAAAAACAGAAATTCCCAACCTCAACCTGGAACCCACCAAAAACGGTTATCAGTTCGAATTTGAAAACCACGCTGAAAGAGAGCTTTTCACACAAAAGCTCTACCAAATCTGCCAAGTATATCAGCCTGAAGACTGGAAAAAAAACGAACACAAGAAGCTCCTGAAAGCAATCTATACTGTAAAAGACAAGATTCTCCGCGACCCAAAAACTACCGAAGAAAACATGAGCTTCTTCTTTGCCGACATCT
>DAOVYC010000011.1 GCA_030635805.1 bacterium
ACAGAATAAAAGATTAAAGAAAAAAAATCCCGCTTTAATCAGTTATCAGACAGTATTTCAGTTTGTTTGTCTACAGTTAACAAGAAATTTCTTTATGGTCTTGAGGGTTTATTTCTTATAATAAACGTAGTAATAATATATATGGTTCGAGGATTTAAGTTGTTGTCTCTGGTTCTGTTTTTGGGTGTTTTTGTTGCGGGGGTGATAGTTTTTGGCTTAAGGCAGTCTTCTTTTGCGCAAAGTACTACCACAACTACAGCGGTGACGGCTCAGACCATAAAGGCGATAGCTTATAATAAAATGATGGGGGATATTTCATGTACCCTTGTTTGGGATGGGGGGGAGGAGATAGAAGGAGAATGTACCAATGCTCAATTTGGTAAAATAATTGTTGAAAAAGATAAGGCTATGGTTGTCTGGGGAGGTGATAACTATTATCTTAAAGGTTATGGTGAAATTCAGCCGACACTTGGTAATATGGACACCGATTATGAGGATTATGTGTATTTTAATGATTACGGCGGAGAGGTTGCCAAAATTATTTATGATAATGGTGAATATAAAATTACCGGCAGTTGGCATAACGTTATAATAGGAGAAATTTTTTTTATAGATCTTTCTGCAATAGTATGCGGGGATGGTGATTTGGCTATAAATGAACAATGTGATGATAAAAATACGAATAATGGTGATGGGTGTGATGATAGCTGTGAGATTGAGGATGGCTGGGAGTGTGATGGCGGATCTCCGACGCAGTGTTTTCAGATACCGGCGTGTGGGGATGGTGATTTACTTGTAGTTGAAAATGGTGATTTACTTGTAGATGAAGAATGTGATGATAAAAATACGAATAATGGTGACGGATGCAGTGATAATTGTGAGATTGAGGATGGCTGGGAATGTGATGGAGGATCTCCAACATTATGCTCTCAGAAGGTACCAGCATGTGGAGACGGGATAGTGGGTAATACGTATACGGGGTTTGGATATTTTGGGTACGGGGGAGATTCAAAAGGTGAAGAATGTGATGATAAAAATACAAATAATGGTGACGGATGCAGTGATAATTGTTTAACGGAAGATGGATTCTTTTGTAGCGGGCAGCCGTCTGTATGTCTGGTTACGAATTTGCAGGGAAATCCGGCAACACCAAGGGTTAATTTTCCCACAGTATTTGTGCTGAAAGATAGTGATAAGTGGGTTGTGATTGATGAGTACGAATTTATTTTACCGGGCTATGAGCTGTTGAGTGCCAGTTGGATAAAATATGATTCAGAAAATAAGGTGTTTTCTATTGATGGCCTTCCAGATGATTCTTTAATGGGTAATTATTTGTTTACGGTTCGAAACATATCTGACAGAAAGGCTTATAATGCGGGAATACGGGTGGCTGATGCGGCGGATCTTCTTGATTCGGAAGGCGAGCCGGATGATTTAATTAAGATTAATTTAATTAATACGGTTCTTTCCGCGGGTTCAGGAGAAGATCCTGTCGGGCTGGGAGGAAATTCAAAGATTGAACAAATTGCTCTTCTGCTTTCTGTTTTTAATGTCTTGGAAAATCTTGAATAAGGTGCGGATTTATTTTTAATTGCCGGCTTGTGACTATTCGAAAGTTTTATATATCGTTGTTAATTTTTATTCTTCTTCTCGCCGGGGCGTATTTTGTTTCGCCGTACTCCCCTCTTTTTAAAGGACAAATCATAGGAGTATTGGAATCGACAAATGTGATTGATAATAATATCAATGCTTATGTGACTACAAACGCACAGGGTGTTGTATCTGTTGATCAGGATATAGAGATGAGAGTGTATGCCATGGCGCCTGCCGAGATCCTGGCTACTTCTGTTTATCTTCAATACGATCCTGCATATCTAACCATTACGGAGAATAGTATTCTGCTCTCATCAGATTTTTCAATAGTTATTGAGCAAAAATCCGTTACAGACGGAATTATTTCTTTTTCTATTGCGAGTGTATTGCCGGTTGCTCTTTCCGCCGACGAGCCTATTGCAACTATCACAGCACATACGGTCAAGATGGGCACAACAGGTGTTCGTGTTTTAAAAAATGAAAAATATGAAACAAGCTTGTGGGGTGCTGATTATCCTTCAAGAAATTTTCTTGCGGAGGCAATTGAGGGAAAGCTTGGGATTTTAACCATTTCCAATCCGGTAATTGCCGGAGGGGGAGGTAGTAGTGGAGGCGGTGGTGGAGTCCGTCGAGTTGTTACTCAACCCACAGGAGATGATTCATGTTTTGCAGATACAGAGGGTCATCCTTACGGGGAAGAGATTTTTTGCATAGTTAAAAGGGCCGGAATATTCAAGGGCTATCCAGACGGAACCTTTGGAGCGACTAACAATATTAATCGAGCCGAGATGGCGACAGTGCTCGCTCGCAGCCTGATGTCGGAAGATCAAATTTCAACAAGATTTACCCAGGCAACGGGAATGCATTCTGTTGCCGAATTAATATTCCCGGATATTGAACTTGAACAATGGTTTGCAAAATATATATATGCCGCCAGACAACTTGGTCTTGTGGAGGGGCATGAGGATGGAACATATAAACCGTCCAATGATGTAAATTATGTGGAGGCGGTAAAGATGATTGTTTCTTTTGCGGCCGAAAAGAATCCGGAAATTAAATCTCTTCTTCAAGAAGAATTAGGTTTCGGAGAGAGTCTTTGGTACATGCCTTATCTTCGTGTTGCCCAGACATTTGAACTTATAACCGGTCAGCCTATGGCACTCTTGAGGGCAAACCCGGGGGGGGCGGCGAAGCGGGAGTGGGTGGCGTTTATGATTGCGAATATACCGGGGCTGTAACAGAATTACGAATTAACAATTACGAATTACAAAAAACACCTACCACTTGGTAGATGTTTTTAATGCTCTATGGAAATCATAAGCCGGATCCTGTCTAGTTGGTCATCTATCTGGTCTCGCAATTACTTGCGAGATCGAGCGGTGGGCAGATTGGTAAGAGAAAGCGCTTATAAATCCTCTCTGCCATTTCCACCTTGCACCGGATGGGGTTTACCAGTTTCCTCCCGCAGGGCGGGAGGATCTCGTGAGTAGCGGTGGCGCAAATTATAGGGTTTCCCCTACATCATTACACGTAACATCTCACGACTTTTCACGTTTCCCCTTCGACCCTTCAGTTAAATTCAGGGTCGTTATGAGTTAATTGAATAACGATAAACTCAGGGTAGTATAGTCTCTGTGGTACTTTCCGTACCTGAGCCTTATTAGGCACTCAGGCCAAGGCCGTTAGCCTTCATCCTGCTTTCCCGGTGTCCGGACTTTCCTTCCCGATTTAAATCGGGACGACCAATCATTCCAAAGAGCTTACAAATTTTACGGTAATAAGATAATATGTCAATGAAAGGTAAAAGGAAAAAAGTAAAAGGAAAAAACAGATAAACAAGTTAAGAAGCTCGTCATGAAACGCAGTGAAATAATTTTCGGTATTATCAGAATTCCAATTGATCTTTGTATGACGATTTTGGCGTTTTTGACTGCCTATTATCTTCGTATGACGGATGCTCTTTATTTTCTTTTTGGAGCCCCCACGGGCGATATAGAGCCCTTAAATATCTATTTTAAATTTGCTGTTTTTGCGGTGTTTATTCTTCTGGCTATTTTCGCTTTTGAGGGGATGTATTCCCTCAAGTCCACTTTTAGATTCAAAAGGGAAGCTAGAAAAACAGTGGTTTTGTGTGCGACCTGGTTCATGGTTCTTATTGCCTACTTTTTTGTAATGAGAATTCAATTTTTCTCTCGTTTAATACTTGGATATACCTTTGTTCTTACGATATTTTTTATTATTCTTTCCAGAATTATTTTACGAGTAATCCAGAGATTTACACTTTCCAGAAACATCGGGAAGAGAAGGGCGGTTTTTATTGGTAACAACAAAATTACAGAAGATCTTTATTATCTATTCACTAAAAATCCTTCTTACAAAGTTCTGGGGTTGATTACCAATGAGTCGAGCAAGTTGAGGGTGATGGGGAAAATGGAAGATCTGGAAAAAATTCTGAAAGAGAAAAATATTGATGAGGTGATTCAAACTCAATCAAATCTTTCCGAAAAAACATCGATAGATGTTTTGGAGGCTTGCCGGGTTCATCATGTGACCTATCGTTTTGTGCCGGATCTTTTGGAGGTACAAAGGGCCAATGTAGAGCTTAATTTTCATAAAGGAATTCCGGTTATTGCCCTTAAAGAAACCTCTCTTGATGCCTGGGGCAGAGTGGGTAAGAGGGTTTTTGATCTCCTGGTTGCTTTGATTTTTATCATTATTCTCTCCCCTCTTTTTGTTGTTGTTTCCATTTTGATTAAGCTTGATTCCAGAGGATCAATTTTTTATAAGAGCAAGCGAGTCAGTACTAAGGGGCGAACCTTTGAAGTTTATAAATTTCGATCAATGGTGGTGGACGCGGAAGAGAAGAAAAAGGATTTAATTCATCTGAATCATAGAACGGGACCTCTTTTTAAAATTAAGGATGATCCTCGAATTACAAAGCTGGGTAAATTTATCCGTAAGACATCCATTGATGAACTTCCTCAGTTTTTTAATGTTCTTAAGGGAAACATGAGCCTGGTTGGTCCTCGTCCTCATCTGCCAGATGAGGTGGCTCAGTATAAAAGACATCATCAAAGGGTGCTGGCTATAAAACCGGGGATCACGGGGATGGCTCAGATTTCAGGGCGAAGTGATTTGGATTTTGAAGAAGAGGTAAAACTGGATACCTATTACATAGAAAACTGGTCTTTGCTCTTGGATATTATTATTCTTCTAAAGACCGTGCCGGCGGTTTTGCGCGGGAAGTCGGCGGATTAAACTAAGGTATGATGTAGAGTTCGACTGGAGCGATGCCGCGGGAGAGATTGGCCCAGTCACCACCATAAAGCTGGGCGAAGGCTTCTTTGGAGAGGTCAATAACACGATCTTGTTTGCCGTATGGTCCGCGATCGTTGATGCGAACGACAACATTCATTTTAGTGTCGGTATTGTGAACCCGGACGTTGGTTCCAATGGGTAAAGTTCTGTGAGCCGCGGTCATTTTTTCATTGGAAAAAATTTCTCCGTTGGCAGTTGAGCGACCATTAAAAATGTAGGAGTAATAGGTGGCAAGTCCGGTTTGGAAAGCGGTAAATTCGGCGTTTTCGGTTCGTAATCTATTTCTTTGAACCCGACTTAAACGTTTGCTTGTTTCTTGTAATTTTTTAATCTCTTCCAGAATTTCGGGATTGTTTGATTCTTCATATTCTTTTCTGAGCTGAATAATTTCTCTCCTTGTTTTTATAATATTGGAGATTTTTTTGGGTGTTTCCGATTCTTTTATTTTTTCGGCATCACTTTTTGGAGGAAGGTATTTTTTTTCAGTTTCATCAGGGGTAATCTTATCAAGAACAACGATCTCCACCCGTGTCCCTGTTTTTTGTATTTCTTCCAGAATGTCCCAGTTGTTGTTGAACAGATTCTTTACAAGAGCGGTTTTACTAAGGACAAGGGGGCAATCTTTAAGTTTACCCGGCTGATTGTCTTGAATAGTGGCAGTAAATTCTTCGCCGGTAACATGACTTTTGATTTTGATCCTGGTCCCGATTGGCAAGCTGGAGTGAGCGGCAACAATATCCGCGTTTCTAAATTTTTTACCATTAGCCATGGTGCGACCGTTGTCTTTGACGGAGAAATAAGTAGCAAGAATATTTTTTTGTTTTTCTTTTTGCTCTTCATCTTCACTCTGCTTTTCTTGAACTTCTTTTATCTGAAGGCGCCTTTCTTTTAGAAGCTTGTTGATTATTTTTTTTAGTTCCGAGTCTTTTGAGTCCTGGTATTCTTGTCGAAGATTTTTTATTTCCTGGTCCAGATTTTCTTTATCGATACTCTCCAGATTAATGCGAACAGAACCGCCTTTCATGGTGTAGGTGTAAGCGTGGGCGGGGGGGCTCAAGAACGTAAGGAAGGTGAGGAGAATGAGGAGCGTAAGGATGGGCTTCATTACAAAATTCAAGATTACAAGATTAGAAAATTACCACCCCGCCTCAGGCGGGGGATCCCGCTACATAAAAGAAAAAATATAGAAGCGGGACAAAATTACAAAATCAGGGTATCAGATTTTGTAGTTTTTAACTAGTTTAGCGAGGAGGTCAGCACGATCCAAAAGGATGCCGTCGACCTTCCAGGAGATTAATTTTTGGATTTTGGTTTTTTCATCAGCAATATGCCAAACGCGTATTTTTAGTCCGCTTCTGTGAAGGGTGCTGACGAAACTTTTGGAACATATTTTGTACGGGACGTGGAGGGCGTCCACACCTAAAGAATGAAGGTAAGAAATGATTCTCCTCCTCTTTTTTCTGACGAGAGCGGCGGTGGTAATGTGAGGATTAAGGCGCTTGATAAATTTGAGTGTCTTGTGTGAAAAAGAGCTGATACAGACACTGCGCTCCAAATTCATTTTGGTAATGAGTCGGACAATTTTGGCGGGAGGAGTGCGGAGCTTCATATGAATATGAAGAAAGACTTTTCCGCCAAATTCTTTTAAGACTTCTTCCAGGGTGGGGATGGTCTCCCCTTTCCCGGCATCGAAAATGAGGAGTTGTTTAAGAGTAAGCTTAGACACTCTTCCGTGTCCATTTGTGGTTCGGCGGATGGTGGCATCGTGAATAACTACAGGAATCTTATCCTCGGTAAGTCGAATATCAAGTTCAAGTTGTTCAGCACCAAGTTCGATGGCACGTTGAAATCCCAGCATTGTGTTTTCCGGTTCCAGGAAGGGAATACCGCGATGTCCGATAATTTCAATCACTTTGCTTATTATTTATTATCTATTACTTATTATTTATTATCGGCAAGGTCAAGGACTAGGACTTAGGAAGAAAAAATTTATCTTTTCTTGGTGGGTCAGCAGGGAATCGAACCCTGGACCTAATGCTTAAGAGGCATCCGCTCTAACCAACTGAGCTACTGACCCGATCAAAGAAATAGCGAGCAAAGTGTTCCGGAGCGAAGTGAACCTGAGCTTGTCGAAGGCTCACGAAGCGTAGGATACCGCAGAGAAATTTATATTGGAGCCAAGGATTGAACTATTGAACAATATTAATTTCTTGGAGGTAAGCTTTGCCCTATTGAGGGCGGGAGAAGTCTAGCAATTATTGGGCTTTTTGTGAAGGGGAAAAGGGCTCAGGAGCGGGACGAGCGGAGGGAGCGGGACGAGCGGAGGGAAGAAGCGAGCTTGAACGAATGAGACTGAAACGCTAAACTGAGTACGAACTTAATAATCATAACTTATGAAGTTTCTTAGAAGGCATTTGCGGAAATTAACCTTGAAACAAAAGGCGATTGGAATAGCTGCGGGGGTGTTTCTGATTATGATGTTTTTGACAGCGGTGGTGCTGGGGCCGTTTCGCCTGTTTTTTTGGAGTATTCCTTCACTAGCCGGGTTTCCGATTCCGAAAACTTATCTTGTTTTGTTGCAAAACAATAACGAGTTGCGGCCCAGTGGTGGGTTTTTGTCCGGATATGGAATTGTCCGGATGATTTGGGGATTTCCAGGTGTTGATTTTAAAGATTCTTATACGATTTCTACGAATGATTATGTAAATCATCCTTATCCTTTCGAAAAATTAATAGGAGACGACCCTTTTTATACGGGATGGCAGTTCCGTGATGCGAATTTTTCACCGGACTTCGAAACGTCGGTAAAACAGGTGGTTGCTTTTTATACCATGCAAAACCCAAAAGCTAATTTCCATACAGTGATTGCCATGGATTTTGAGGTGGTGGAAGATTTATTGCGAATAATCGGGGGAATTGAGATTGAAGGGGAACTGTTTACGGCGGACAATTTTTTTATAAAGGTTCAGCGTTCTTCAAAAGATATAGATCTTCATAATGAAGAAGCTCTGGAAAACAGGAAGGGAATTTTATCCCAGATTGCGCAAGGGCTTGTGAAAAAAATGATGTTTTCTCCGCATCGCTATAGTTCATTTGTTCAGGTTATTAAGCGAAATTTAGATGAAAAACATGTGCTTTTGTATTCTCCGAAAAAGAAATTACAAAATAAATTTGTGACGAGAGAGTGGAATGGCAAAGTGAAAGCAAAACCGGGGGAGGATTTTCTTCATATCAACGTGGCTAATATTGGGGGAAGGAAGGCGGATAGATATGTGCAAAAAAGATATGAGTATACAATTTCGTTTCCCGATGAAGGGTCGGCTCGTGTGCGTTTGATAGAGACATTTACGCATCAGGGTGATTATAATCTTCAGTCTGATAGATATCAGGCTTATGTGCGGACCTATGTGCCGTTGGGAAGTAAATTAACCAGGAGTGATGTGGAGGCGATTGATCAGGTGCAGGTTGAGGAGGATTTGGGAGCGACTTATTTTGGGAATACTTTGAAAATGATGCCGGGAGAGCGAAGAACTTTTATTTATGAATATGATTTGCCAGCAAGTATTGTTTCTGAAGATTATGTTTTAAATTTAAGCAAACAGGCCGGAGTTATTGGTGATGATTATTATGTAACGGTGCGAATGCCGAATGATTATGAGATTGTTGGTGAGGGGTCGGATGAACCGCTTTTGATTCGGGAGAATATAGCCACTTGGCGAGGAGATTTGAGTAAGGATATTACTTTGCGAGTTCAGAAGGGTGAAGATGTTTCTCCCCCACTGGTTCAGTGGCAACAATTTAGAAACTTACGAACAATAGAAATCCGATTTAATGAAACTTTAGATCCGGAAAGTGTTGTTGATATTTCCAATTATAAAATAGTTGATAAAAATTATGCGGATCAGATGCAGGATAATATTCGGGTAACTCAGGCTTGGTTGGATGGAAGAGATCTGCTGCTGGGGATAACGGGGATAAATTATGTGGAGGGAGAGAGGTATGCGGTTACTTTAAAAAACATACGTGATCTTTCGGGGAATACTATTGAGCCTAGTCCGAGGGAGATTACGGTGGTGCAGAGGTAACATTCAAAATTACAAGATTAAAAAATTACAAGATTAAATGCTGTTGAGTTTGAAGGATAAAAGTCGGCATGAGAAGTTTGTTTGTGAGCATGGTAGCTTGTGGCAGTCTTGGGCGTGGGGAGAGTTTCAGGAGAGTGTGGGGAGGAAGGTCTTCAGGTTTGGGGTCGATGGTTCGGCAGGCTCACCACTTTCAGGTAAGTTGGTGGCGACGGCGCAGGTGGTTCAGCATGATTTGCCGTTGGGACTAAAGTATTTTTATGTGTCGAGGGGGCCGGTTACAGAATTACGAGTTACGAATTACGAATTACAAAGGCTGATTGACGAGATAACTAGTTTTGCGAAGAAGCAAGGGGCGGTTTTTGTGAAGATGGATGGGATTGAGAGAAAGCAGATTAATCCCAAGTATCGGGTGAAGAGATCAGCTTCGGTTCAGCCTCGGCACAGTTTGGTGATTGATCTTACAAAAAGTGAAGATGAAATTCTTCAGTTAATGAAGCAGAAGGGGCGGTACAACGTCCGACTCGCGCAAAAGCGCGGAGTCGAACTAAAAGCAGTAAGCAGTAAGCAGGAAAAAGGTCTTCGACTCCGAGGGAGGAGCCCCTCGGGCTCAGACTCGAAGAGAAAAAGGAAAAAGGGCTCAGTTTCTAAACTAGTGGGCGAGTTTTTTGAACTGTTAGACATAACGACAAAGCGGGATGAGTTTCGGGGGCATGGTGTTTCGTATTACGAAAAGATGCTGGAAAAGCTTGGTGATCAGGCGGAGTTGATAATGGCCTATTATGATGGTCAGCCGGTTGCGGGCGGGATTTTTACGTTTTACGGGAAAACAGCGGTTTATTATTATGGGGCATCTTCCGATGAATATCGGAATGTGATGGCGCCGTATCTGGTGCAGTGGACGGCTATTCAGGAGGCAAAGAAGAGAGGGTGTGAGACGTATGATTTTTTGGGAGTGGCGCCTCCCTTCGACGGAGCTCAGGA
>DAOVYC010000149.1 GCA_030635805.1 bacterium
CATCATCCGTCCCGCAGGCAATATTGACTCCACCAAAATCCTTCATAAGACTCCCCACTAAAGCCGATGGCGATTTACCATTCGAAAGAAAAACAGAATACATCATCCCCGATGCTGTAGTTTTTCCATGTGTTCCACTCACTGCAATAGTTTTTTTATTTCTACTCAGCTCACCCAGAACTTCCGCATATGTATAAGTTGAAATACCTAAATCACGGGCTTTCATCAACTCCGGATGATCGTTCGCTATCGCTATAGAATAAATCACCATATCAACATTTTCATTTATATGCTTTCCGGACTGATCAAAATAAACCGAAATTTCATCATCAATTAATCCCTCACTGATAACTGATTTCGTTAAATCAGATCCGAAAACAGTGTGTCCTTCGTGTTTTAGAAATCTCGCCACTCCCGAAACACCTATCCCCCCGATACCTATGCAGTAAATATTCATTATCAAAATTTAGAATTTAGAATAACATAAAACACTGATTTCAGAAATTCTAGAGCTTATTGCTTATTGGCTTATTGCTTACCGCTTATAAGTTACCCTCTTCCCCTTCTTTATCTTTTTCCCATATCCCGTCCAGTCGTAATCACTCTTGTGATGTAATTTCTGACGAAGAATCATAGTTCGAAAAATCAGCTCGGTAAGTTTTATAAACATTTTTATCCGACCAATTTTTTCAAATCTTCTTACGGAAGCAATATCGTATGTGGAATACAACACTCGAAATCTATGCTTCTTACTCGCCCGTTTCACAAATTCAAAATCCTCTCCGGCTACAAAATTTTCATCAAATCCTTTCACCTCAAAAAATCTTTTCTTCGTCACGATGATATTAAAACCATGTGCGATTGGACTAAAAAACTGAAAAAGAAAAACCCAGAAATTGGCAAGATAAAAAAAGAAAATATCAAAAAGATGGTTCGATCCGGCACGAGTAAACGTGGTAGCCACATCACATTTTTTCTTTTTAAAAGACTCCACGCTTTTCTCCAAAAAATCACGAGGAAGTTTTACATCCGCATCAATAAAAAATAAAATTTCCCCCTTGGCCCGCTGTGCGCCAATATTTCTTCCTGCTCCGGGAAGCCCTCCATTAGTTACAGTCGCTCCATAAGATTTTGCGAGAAAGCGCGTCTTATCGGTCGACCCATTATCCGCAACAATAATTTCAAAATCTTGAAAAGTTTGTTTTTTTAAACACTTCAGTAAATCAGGTAACCAGTCCTCCTCGTTATACGAGGGGATAATAATTGAAATTAGAGGCATAGAAGAAACCATTGCTCAACTTTTAAAAATATGTTTTAGAGTCAGCCTAAGCTTTGACATCATTATACAAGAAATATACTCTTAACAAGAAGTTAATCTTTAAAGAGTTTGCCATGCAAAGACATATTCACAAAACAGAATTCAGTTTTATCTCAATTACTGTAATGGTTTTGGAAGTTGCCGCCTTCTTTGTGTTCATCTTCGGAGCACTTGGAGCCGTTTACGGAACCTATAGCGGGATTAAAACAACCGATTTTATCATAATCGGATTCGGCGGAATAGTAACAGCATTTATGCTTCTCGCCTTTGCTGAATTTCTACAGCTCCTGATGAGGATAGAATATAACACCCGTAAGGCTGATATTCTTTTAGCTAAAAAAGTTAAAACTGTAGGTAGAAAAAAAATAACAACCCGAAAAAGAAAAACAGTTCGAAAAAAGAAATAGAGATTCTCTATTATTTCGTTCTCCTTGAAACCTCTTCGGAACGAAGAGGTTTTTCTTTCTGATAGATCGTGTAAAAAAAGAAGTTTTCATGCTATAATAAGAGAAGTACTTACAATAAAAATGTCCGAATCAAGTGGAGAAAAATTTCACAATATTGAAAAAAAACTGCAGGAAGCACAGGATGTTTTAGGAATTTCAGAAAAAAAAGAAGAACACCTTCAAACAATAGACAATATTTTGGAGGATAAACTCCCGAAACGAAATGACACCCTAAGGAACGACCTGGAGGGAATTAGGCAGGCCGCCGGAAAAGGAAATTTTGCCGAAGTTCTTCAGAAAATATTCGCTCAACTTCTCAATATTTTAAATGCAAAAACAATAAACCCATCTAAAGATGATGTTAACTTTGGAAAAAATTTATCATCAAACAGTGATAAAAAAATATTGGAAACAAAAAAATATTTAGAAAAAAAAGAAACGTCTTTAGTGGAAAAGGATAGCTATGATAGAGGAATTAGGAAAATTCAAATTGCTCAAATGAGAGGTAAGATTATCAGAGAATTAGCAAGTAGAAATAAGGTTATCGTCAACGCGGATATTGCAAATGATGGTTTTGAAATTTCACCAAAACAAAGTCAAAACGATGAAATTATTTCTCAAAAAATAAAAGATTATTGTAAAATTATCAAACCGGATTGGACGGAAGACATTATCAATAAAAAAATTAGCCAAGCTAAACAACTTGGCATCTTTCGAAAAAACCAAAGTGAAAATTTTGATAGTGTAATTTTTTGTAATGTGGGAAGTGATGAATTACTCCCTGTGCTTATTAATCAAAAAGAGATAAACACAACAAAAATGGAATTCGTTATTAAAAAAGAACAACTTCCACCGGGCAATAGTGTCGATTTTCTCATTCAATACGTTTTAAGACCCGGCGACATCATCGCTGTTCAGGGAAGTAACAACAATGAAAAATTGTTAAGTAAAATATTTAAAGGAAATATAAATGCAATACAGGGTC
>DAOVYC010000092.1 GCA_030635805.1 bacterium
ACTCCCAAAAGTATTTTCGAGAGAATCACCAAAAAAATTATCGCTCGCCACACCTCGGTCTTTGGCGACGATAAAGTCAAAACTCCGGAAGAAGCCCTGGAGCTCTGCAAGAAAAACAAAGCCAGATTAAAAAAACAGACACCCAGTTCATAATCCGTTATTCTCCCTACGCTCTTTACGCTCGTCACCATGCCTACAATCCACCAACCTCTCCGAGGTTGGCAAGACCGCCTCGATAGATCCCCACTCACTATCTCCCTCCTCCGGCACAATAACCGTAACCTGATCACCAAGGTTTGCTTTGTAATATGTTACCGAAGCCAATAATACTTTATACAATTTATCTTCCACCATTATTCCAAACTGACTCCCCTCTCGAACCAATGTTCCTACAAGAGTTTTTCTGGCAACTGGTCCAATTTGTTTATACATCAAATGACCATCTTCAGCGATAGTTAACTTCAAAACATCACCGGGAATAAGTTTTGATTTAGAGGCATAGTTTGCCGGTACCGGATATTCCTTTCCATCTGGCCCCATCATTTTTTCACCATCAAAAACTCCCTCCACCACTTTCCCTTCTTCACTTATGGACCCAACTTTTTTCGCTTCCGATTCATAATCTGCTGAAAAAGCAGTTATATCACCACCTACAAGATCCTTTAAAATCTCTTCCGCAGACGAAATAGCACTCTTGGCACTTTCAAGCATCCGCTTTAAGGAAACTATTTTATCTTCCGACATGTTTTTTTGTGTTAGGGGTATTTGATATCTGTTTTCTTTCAGCAAGCCGATTGTACTCAATACAATCCGCAAGTCAATGTAAAGAACATAATAAAATATTATGGAAAGTAATTTACAAAGAGTGTTTAAAAAGTGACAGATACAAGGCGAAAAACAAATTTTGACCGCAGTGTACAAAAGGTACTTGAGGATCAAAATTTGTTTTTCAACGCTGTAGATGAAATAGTAGCGAGCAAAGCGTCCCGAAGCGAAATGAGCCTAAGTCTGCCGAAGGCTCATGAAGCGTAGGATTTCGAAATGAAATTTACTTTGAAGCCAGGGTCAAACAGTCAAACAAAGTTAATTTCATTGAGAAAAGCTTTGCCCTATTGGTGCTTTTTCAACACTCTTACTTAGCTACTTCTGTTACTCGCTTCTCCCGAATAACATGAACTTTTATCACACCAGGATACTCAAGTTCAGCCTCAATTTTTCTGGCAATATCCTTAGATAATTGCACTGTCCTTAAATCATCTATATTTTCCGGATCAACAAACACACGCAAATCCCTACCGGCTTGTATGGCATATGCTTTCTTTACACCTTCAAATGCGTTTGCAGTATCTTCAAGCTCTTTAAGTCGTTTGATATAAGATTCAAGTGTTTCACTTCGGGCACCGGGACGTGCCCCGGATATGGCATCTGCCGCCATTACTATGTATGCATAAATATTGTCGTCCGCGGGAATATCCTCATGATGAGCACCAACAGCATGCACAATCACCGGATCAATTTTGAATTTTTCAAGAATATCACGACCAATAAGCGCATGAGGCCCGTCAATCTCGTGATCAACCGCCTTACCGATATCATGAAAAAATCCTGCCTTCTTCGCCACTTCGGGGTCGGCACCAACCTCCGAAGCTAAGGCACCGGCCAAATACCCAACTTCAATTGAGTGTTTAAGAATGTTCTGTCCATAAGAAGTTCTAAACCGCAATCGACCAATAATCTTTACCAGATTTGGATGAACTCCGGTAAGCCCCATTTCAAACACCGCCTTCTCGCCACATTCTTTAATAAGCTTTGCCGCTTCTTTACGAGACTTTTCAATCTCCTCTTCAATTTTTGCCGGATGAATACGGCCATCCTCAACTAATTTTTCAAGTGCCATCTTGGCAATATATCGACGAAGCAAATCAAACCCGGAAATCACAATAGATCCCGGTGTGTCATCTACTATGACATCCACACCCGTAAGCTTTTCAAAAGAATTAATATTTCGACCCTCTTTACCAATAATCCTCCCCTTCATATCATCACTTGGAAGAGAAACAACTGTCGACGTAGATTCCGAAGCCACCTCCGAAGCATATTTCTGAATAGCCTGGGTAATAATTTTACGAGCTTTCTTTTCAGATTCCTCCTTGGCATTTTCCTCAACTTTTCGAATTAAAATTATTGCATCTTCACGAGCTTCAGACTCGATCTTTTGCAGGAAAAGATCTCGAGCTTCTGATTTTTTCAAACCGGAAATTCTCTCAAGCTCAGCAAGCTCTTTATCGAAAATTGATTGAAATTCCTCTTCTTTTACCTTAAGGGTTATTTCACGCTTTTCAGCTTCGCCAAGCTTTTTATCTATAGAAGCCACTCGCTTCTCCAAAACATCTTCTTTTTCAAGAAGTTTATTCTGCAATTTTTCAAATTTCTCCCTCATTTCTTTTTCCTCACCCTTAAGCTCTCGAGACGCTTCCATTACCTTTTCCTGAATTTTACCGGCTTTTTCCCGCGCATCAATTTCTATCTGATTCGCTTTCTTTTCTGCCTGTTGAATTGATCTAGCCTGCTTTGCCTTTACCTCTTCCTCTTTCCGAAGAGCTTTAGGGCGGATAAACTGATAGAAAACGATTCCTACAAGTCCGGCTCCAAAAATAAATGATAGTACAAGTTCCATATTTCAAAAAAATTAAAGGTATGTACCTTCAAACTAAAAAAAGATATGAAACACAACTACCCAGACAGATGTCCCCACTTATGGTCGGAAATCCAATTTACTATAGAATCAAAAAAATTAATTGTATTGTAAGCAGTATTGTTTCTCATAAAAAATTATTACGTTTACCTTTTTCCAGCTTCTTAAAGATACTTATAAATAGATTATATTTTGATATAAAAATTATTCAAACGAAGCTTAATCAGCGGACTGCAATATACCAGAAAAACCACTTGACGAACAAGCTAAAATAGCGAGCAAAGCGTTCCGAAGCAAAGTAACTATGAGTTTACCGAATAGTTACGAAGCGAGGGGTGCCGCAAAGAAATTTATATTGGGGTCAGGAGCTGAACTATCAATCAATATTAATTTCTTGGAGACAAACTTTGTCCTATCGAGGATCAAAATTTGGCTTTCAACGCTGTAGATATTACTTTTTCAACACTCTACTTATAGTATTTTTCGTAAAAGTCCTTTACGGTCTTCAGGTTAGTCATCATTAATTTATCATGGCCAACCTTCAATTTTCTAGCATCAACAACCACGACAACGGGCTTTTTGTATTTATCCTTTTTTAATTTTGTTAACAAACTCTCCAGCGGCATAACTCCTTCTGTAGGCAGAGAATATAGTTTTCCTTTATGAACGTTTGAAAAATGAATACAGGCTAAGGATTTTTTAAGACCGGAATAAGCTCTCATGAGATCAATTTTCTTGGAATAAAGAGAGGATGTGTCTAAACACACCTCTCCGAATTTTTTCAGATCACCTATATTATTCATAGCCCTTCCCGGCAGGAATCCAAGAAATGTTTCCGCCGCATTGTTTTTTAAAGCGATACCTATCCCAAACTTCTTACGCAATTTTGGTACCTGTTTTTTAAGCCATTCTGCATATTTAAAGTCAAAAAGTTTTGGCGGTTCTAAAACAATCAAAGACGCCCCGATCTTCTTAGCGAAATTACATGCAAACTCTGATTTTTTAATAGTACTTCGCGCAAAGGTCCGTACTGTTACCACAGGAATTTTAGTCTCCTTTATCAATCCTTTGATATAAGGGATATTTTGCGTGTCAAAATCCCTCGTTGAAAGAACCAGCTCTACACCATCATATCCGACATCCTTAACGAAGTTAAAGATTCTATTTAATCCATAACCCTTTAAAGACTCTGTTGAAAGTAATAACATGGGAGACAACTTAAAATGGTAAATTTTTAAACTTCTAAAAAATTTCTAACCTATTCTATCACAAAACTCATCTGCTTCCCACTTTTTTCC
>DAOVYC010000006.1 GCA_030635805.1 bacterium
ACAGAAGCGCACGAGGCTGTTACCGCTACTCTGGAAACAGGCAACGAGACGCCTTCCGAGGTTACTTCAGAATCAAAAGAAGTTAAATCAGACGATGCTAAACAGACAGCAGCAAGTACCGCTACAGATGTTGGAATTCAAAAAGAGCCACTTGTTATTCCCGAATCACGAAAAGAACTCACCAAAGAAATTGATAAAGAACTTCATAAGCAACTCAATGGGCTAAAAAAAGAAGAAAATAAAGCATGCGGTGGAATGTTCCGCAAAATAGATGCTGGAAAACTAACCGGAATTGTAGCTAAAATCAGGCAGATTCAAACAACTCTAAAGGAGCTAGTCGATATGACCATAGAGGCTCTAAAAAATCTCTACAAGTCTCTCTTCGAGTCAAAAGGACTTTAAATCATGTAACACAAATCATGTAACATGTAACCCTCAAGAGTACATGTTTTTTTTATGCTACAAGCTACAAGCTACATGTCACATGTATTTAATTCTCACCTCCTCCTTTAGCATTCTCGATATACTCAGACATCTTCTTGTGTCTTTCTACCGTGCTAAGGGTATTGTCTGAAAAAATATCCTCAATTCGATATTGTTTTTCATCCATCATCTTTTTAATACTATCCAATTTGGAGGATTGCTCTTTGTCTCCCATATATTCTGTAAAACGAGCTTTTGCATCAGCTCCCCATGAACCAATAGTATCATCGTATTTTTCCATAAACTCTTTCGTTTTTTTCGTGAGAGCTTTTGTGGTTTCCGTTACTTTTTTAGCTCCTTTTTTAGTCAGTTTTACGGTGGCATCCTTAAATTGTGACATTGCGATATCCGCATCCAGGGCACCTCCCCCCGGACCGGTTAAAAGACGAAAAGCCGCCCTGACCCCTTTGGCACCTGTAACTCCTATTGTTCCTATTGCTCCTACAGCTCCGCGCATTTCTTTAGAAGAAACAAGAGGAGCAACCACACCGGCACCAACACCAACACCAAGAGCCGTAGTACGAACCACCCTTGATGAACCGCGAGCAAGGCGGGTAACTCTAGCGCTTGAAATTGAACCTTTTATAGCTATACCGAAACCGGGTATAAGCATGGCAAAATCACCTATAAGACCAAGCACACCCCAACCGGTACGAGCTAAACGTTCTGTTCCGGTTAATTTTTGACCGTTAAGCTGATCACTACCCGAAATTGCTTCTGTGAAGTCAAGTCCCGTACCAATGATAGGTACAAAACGTAATATTCCACCGGCAAAACGACCAACAGATTCCTGGACAGTTGAACGATTGGTAGAAACATTATAAACCTCAGAAGCCGCCAGCATACCGGGACCCAAAAGTTTGCGCATCATGCCGGTAGTGCGACTAGCCGCCTTTATTCCCTTATTCATTTTTGTCATGTCTCCGCCCGCTTCTGCGCCTTTAGCGCTGTAACCATACATCTTCTCAGCTTGTATGGTTTTAATATATCTGTTAAAGGCATTTTTTTTCCCCAAAAACCACGACCCCTTCACTCTTCTCTGCATTTCCGCTGTCATACCTTTTACACCCTTATCGGTAAAAATAGCATTTATGGTTTTTAAACGCATATTACCGCGCATAGCTCTGGGCATTGTGTAAAACAAACTTGCCAAAGTATAGGAGGCCAGTGTTTCACGATTTTCCTTTACCGAGAACTTAGTTTTAAGCATTTTTCCAATAGTTAGCTCATTCTGAAAATAAGCCACACTTTTTTTCCTTATCTCCGACTCTGACAGCTTCTCCCCATCCAGACTTCCCCCTTTTCTAAAGGTTTTGTCTATTTCGCTGAGAGTATTCTCAATATTATTTTCATCTACCACATACTGATATAGCTTGGAAATTTCATCGGGATTGTTCCGATTCTTAAGAATAAAATTTATAACCCGTCTTTCGGTGGAATGAACGGATCTATTCTTAAGTCTTTTCTCTAATTTTTTCTTATCCTCCTCGCCAACGGAACCGGAAAATAAATCTTCACTTATTTCTTCTTTCAGAGTTTTTACTATTTCCGAAAATTCAAAAACGTTAATACCGTAAACGGAGCGAATAGTGCTTTTTTCAATCCCGATTTTTTTTGCGGCATTTTTGGTAACTCCCAGGCTCATCATGCTTCTCATCCCATCCATTAAACCTCCGATCAGATCAGTCGAGCTACGTGGCATTTCCTTGGTTTTAATAAAAACACCGGCGGCAACGGAAGCCATCTTATCAACTCCAAACCCCGTTTGCTTCGAGGCCTCCAGGACAAATGGATTTTTCTTAAAAAAGGGCTCAGCTCTCAAAGTACCCTCGTCTACAGTTATTTCTTCAGATTCAACTGCCCGCAAAATTTGAGGGAGACTCATTGCATATTTTTCAACGATCCTTTTTGTCTCTTCCGGATCCTCCTCCATGGCTCTTCGGACCTCTTCTTCCGCCTCTTCTATCTCATCATTTATAATAAATTCAATAGTCTTTTTCACAACCGGACTTTTGTCGTTACCGGAAACAATTTTTAAGAAAAGTTCATTGCGGGCAACACCGGCCTGCATGCTAAGAATTTTTTTTTCGAGATCACGAAGATGTCCTTTCGTTTCCATTATATAAAAAAGCTCCTCCTTGCTTACAGGTTCCATTCCGGGAGCCTTCTTAAGAAGATCGGTACCTTTTTTTACAATATTTTCCGCACCGACTTTCCCAAAAATATCGCTCACGCCGGGAATCAATTTGCAAAATCTATTTTGAAAAAATGACATACGAATACTTAAAATTCCTTTCATTATAACAAAAAATGCCCTTTTTCGCAATACAAGATCACCCCATAATTTGGAAAGCAAGCCCCTAATTAGCTAGAATGAACCAGTTATTTAAAAAATCACAACTCTCCCTAACTTTCTCCCCATGAGCCCCAAGAAAAAAAATTCAAAATTGATCAAAACTTCAGTTAAAAAAACTAAGAAAAAAAGTAGAAAAAAAATAAAAAAAGAATGCGTGAACCGATCAACAATTTTTGGATTTATTTTCGTTCTTATTCTTGTATTTGTCTTTACCAATTTTGGGAATCAGCTTCGTGATTCACTAAATAACGGACAAACGGGGATTACGGTAAAAGAAAGCAATATTAGCGAATCTTTAAAAACATATTCCCCTAAAGAAAAAACTCCCCAGGTTGTTCAAGAGTGGGAAACCTATTTTGTGAATTTCCATTTTCTCAATATTCGAAAAGAATCAAATATCAAATCGGAAATTCTCACTTCCCTCAAAGAAGACGACGAAGTGCTTGGAATTAAGACGGATAATCCGGAATGGCTTAGTGTAATCCTTCCCGACGGCGTAGAAGGATACGCCGCCAAGCGATATCTTACTCTTCTCACCAAAGATGTTATTGAAGAAAAAGGTCTTTTCTACCTGCCGATTCTTATGTATCACTACGTAAGTGTGCCTCCAAAGGGGTCCGACGATCTCAGAGAAAATTTATCTGTCTCACCGGCGGTTCTTTGGGGACATCTTAAATATTTAAAGAAAAACGGGTATACGGCAATAACCCTTAGGGATTTGCAAAAAGCCAAAGAAGGGGATTACCCTCTTCCGGAAAAACCGATTATTCTAAGTTTTGATGACGGATACAATGATCATTATCAGAGTGTGTTCCCGCTTCTTCAGAAGCTTAATCAAAAAGCGGTATTTTTCGTTATCACCGGAAAAGTGGGGGAAGAAGGGTACATGAACTGGGATGAGATCAGAGAAATGAGCGACGCCGGTATGGAGATAGGCTCCCATTCAAAAGGAGATTTAGATCTTCGTTATGTGTCCGAACGTGAAGGGTTCGACCAGATTCGGGACTCCAAAAGAATTCTTGAACAAAAACTTGAAAAACTGGTTTACAGCTTCTCTTACCCCTCCGGCCACTATGCTTCCTGGCTCTTCAAAGTTCTCAACAAATCCAGATACGCTTTTGCCAGAACTACGGAATTTGGGAAATACGTAAACATCCAAAATCATCCCTATACTCTTCCAACCATTCGGATCAGTCAGGGGACGGATGAGGATCAGTTGGCGAAATGGGGAATTAGGTAAGGGGACAATAATTCTCAATTTACAGTTCACAATTTACATTCAAAGCTCATTGTATCAATTTTCAATTACGGATATTCTGGTTCGCAAAATGTAAATTTAAGAATTGTATCTTGAATGTAAATTGAAAATTGTAAACTGTAAATTAGTTCCAGTTATTAACTTTTTATTAACTTTCCCCTCCAGCTACTTGGAAACTGGTACGCTTTTTTGTTACAAAAAAAGTCCGTAACTATTTTTCATGTATTATCGCGCCGCCTGTGCGGCCATGCTCGGAATGAGAAGGATACTTGGCATCTTACATGCCAAGTATTCTCTTCAGGAGATCTGGGAGAAAGTTTCCCGGAAAGATTTACAAAAATTCAACTTTCCGGAAAAAAGAATTTCTGAATTTTTAGAGGAGCGTCGTAAGATCGATCCGGAGAAGGAGATAAAGAAAATTCAGAAAGCGGAAGCTAAGCTGCTCATGCCCGATGATCCGGAATACCCCTTTCTCCTCAATCAAATTCACAATCCGCCTCTTTTTTTATTTCAAAAGGGGTCAGATTTTGTTCTTAAGCAAGACGAGTTTAGTCTGGCTATAGTTGGAGCACGGGCGATCACTGAATATTCCCAGCTTGTTCTCGAATATCTTTTGGGAGACCTTGTTCGTGGGGGAGTCTCCGTAATTTCCGGTCTGGCGCTTGGCGTGGACGCCAAAGCGCATATAGAAACCTTAAAACATGGCGGACGGGCTATCGCCGTCCTTGGTTCCGGAATAGATCAGCTGTTCCCAAACGAAAATCGCGGACTTGGCGAAAAAATTCTGGAAAACGGTGGTACCGTTTTCTCTGAATACTCTCCCGGAACCATTGCCGCCAAATTCAATTTTCCGGCCAGAAACCGCATTGTTTCAGGCATTTCACACGGTACTCTCGTTGTTCAGGCCGGTGAAAGATCCGGCGCTCTTATCACCGCCAAACAAGCTCTCGAAGAGGGGAGAGAAGTTATGTCTATTCCCGGCAATATTCTTTCCACCTCCCATACCGGATCCAATCAGCTTCTTTCCGACGGTGCCCATCTCGTCACTTCCGCTTCGGATATTCTTACCCTCTTTGGTCAGAATATTTTTCAATCTACGATTGAAAATAAACAAAGCCTCGGAAAACTTTCCGAGGATGAAAAAGCTCTCTTGAAATTTATCCAAACCGAACCACAGAATATCTCCTGTCTTCCCGACAAATTAACTTATTCTCTTCAGGAAATAAATTCCCTTCTTACCTCACTTGAAATGCAAGGATTAATCTCCATTACAGGAGAGCAAGTATCTGCGAAACTATCCCAATAATCCTAAGCGTCTTACGGATCCTACCTATCCCAATATTATATTCCACCACATTTTATACATCCGTACATCTTGAGCTACCAGAAGCAGTATGATACAGTTTTTTAAGATATCCTTATGGAAAATGAAAAAGATTTTTAAGTTCATTCTCATTTTTTCTATCATCATTGCCATAGGCTATTATGGTGCTTCTTTCCTAAGGAATAAAAACGTTAATCAAGAATTCAAAGCGGAATTAACAAGTACTTTCGCTCCGGTTGAAATTCAGATGGAGGATTCTTCCACTCTCGATGTTGATAAATGGATTAATGAAATTTTTCCCTCAGGTTCAATTCATGGAGGAAAACAGCCCTTCAAAATAACCTCAGAAGGATTACCGGCAGGGTTAAAAGTAAAACTAGACAATCGGAATATCAAACTTGAAGGTATTCCAGCCGAGACGGGAAAATTTAACGCATCCATTTCAGTTATCGACTCGGAAGGACATTCCAGTCTCAAAAATCTGACCCTCACCCTAAAACCATTTAATCTTACACTTGAACAGCTCACGAAAGAACGCTCAGATTGGCTGGATAAAGACAAAAAACCAACCTATGAACTCATCAAAACTTACGAAGGTTTTACTCTACTCATGAACTGGCTTCTCAGCAACAATATTTTGTAATCTTGTAATCTTGTAATCTTGTAATTTTTAATTCGATACCAGATGCGCCGTTTTTTCACCTTCATTCTTTCGTTTTTCATTCTGACAATTTCTATTGGAGCTTTGTATGCTGTCATGAAATATGGTCCTCTTCTTCAGTCGAGTGTTTTACTTCCGGAAACACAAGGTACTTTCAGTTTTCAGGTGGAACACGAAAAATTATTTCGCGCAAATACACCTCACCAGATAATTCTCTCTTTACAGGAAACGGGAAATAAGGTGATTCGAACGGGATATTTTGATGTAACTTTTGATGCCGGGACAACGTTTCTTGAGGCGCAATCGGTTGAAGGGTCATCAATTGAGATAATCAACACAGACATTCAGCAGGCCCGGGGTTATGCTCGAATTGAAGTCGTTTCCAAAAATCCCCTGGAGAGTGCCAAGCTTCAGGAAATTGCTCTTATTACAATTCAGGTAGACCAGGTTCCCGTGGATGATGTCATCAATTTCGGGTTTGAAGGAGTTGTAACCAATGACCAGATTCCTCCGATAATGAATCAGGTTCCATCGGCATATGCGTCTGTTCCGGTAAGGCACGATGCTACCATGCTGGTTTCAGAAAAGAATACAATAGCCAAACATGTCTTCGACAAAAAACACACAAGCATAGGAGAAGAAATCAATGCTGTCTTATCTATAGTGATACCGGAGGAGGCAAAATCAGCGAAAATTACCCTCATTTACGAACCGAAATATCTCGAAATAAAAAACTTTATTTTAAATAAAGAACTTATTCTCAATAATTTACTTGTGGATAAAAAGAGAGGAGAGATGGAGGTAGATGTCAATTTAGAATCTCTGACTAATTACAAAAACAATTTTGCAAATATTGAATATAAAGCGGTTAAAAATATAGAAAAAACAGGAATAGGCATAGTAGATATTGAGCTGTCTACAGACGACGGGATCATTTTGACCGACTTTGAAGAAATAAACGATCCGGAAAATAATCTGGAAATTACAGAAGAACCGTTAACCTTTGAAATAACAGAAGAAGAGAAGAATAAAGTTGTGGAAAAAGTAAATATCAAAGATCTCAAAAACACGTGCGGATTCAAAGACCTTACCGAAATTGCTCAGAACAGAGAACTTTCCGCCGGCCAGATTCAAAATATGATCGACGATATTTGTTTTGTGGTTGAACAAGGCATTATGAAAGGATTTGATGACGGCACTTTCAGACCAAACGGCACCATGAACCGAGCGGAATACGCCAAGGTAAACACTCTTCTCGTTTGGGATGAGAAGGCTGTGACCAGAGTAAATAACCCTTATATAAAAGGAGAAAGGAGCTATGCGCGGATTTACGATGATTTTGGTTCGAACGAACAATGGTTTTACAAATATGTCATTTCCGCAAAACTGCTTGGAATTATCAAAGGCTACGCCGATGACACTTATCGGCCGGCCAAGACAGTCAATCGGGCTGAAGCCGTCAAAATAACTACAGAGGCCGTTGGTTTAAACGACAGTAACATTGAAGTGGCTGTGGCTATAGCGGACCAGGGGGATCACTGGTTCGACTCCTACATGAACGCCATCAAATCTCTTCTGGGAGAATCGATGCTTATTACCGCTCTCCCCGCCGACGGCGAAGTCCGTCGCTTCGAAGTTGCTCAGCTTATTGCTAATTATCTAAGATTCCTGGAACAGTAGTAAATAGCGAATAAAGCGTTCCGAAGTGAAGTAGCTGTGAGTTGTCGAACAGTAACGGAACGTAGGATTCCGAAATGAAATTTACTTTGAGGTCATGGTTGAAGAATCCAACAAAGTTAATTTCTATTGAGGAAAGCTTTATCCTATTGGCTTGTATTATGTTCGATATTAAGTAAAATCATATCGAATTTTTGTCTTGCCGCGATAGCTCAGTTGGTAGAGCGCACCCATGGTAAGGGTGAGGTCCCGGGTTCGAATCCCGGTCGCGGCTCCATTTAAAAACTCTCCCCAACTCCCTCGTCTTCTCCCCGACTTTCCCATCTCCAATTTCCTTCCCATTAATTCGGATCACCGGAATAATTTCTCTGGTTGTTTGTGTTAGAAAAACTTCATCCGCTTTTTTCAATTCTTCCACATTAATTTCTTTAAATTCACAATCGGAAATATCAAGCACGGTCTGACGGGTAATGCCTTTCAGAATATTTCTATCCGTTGTGAATAACCCTCCATCCTTTACCCAGAAGAGATTTGAAAAAGATCCCTCTGTCACCATTCCCTTCGAATTAACCAGCAGAGCGTCAAAACTGCCGCTCTTTTCCGCTTCATAATGTGCCGTGTAGCTTTCCAGATAATCCAGCGATTTTGCCTCGGGATTTCTTCGTTCCAGTGGAACGGTTGCCACCGAAACTCCATTGTAAATATTTTCGTCAATCTCCAGTTTTTCACATTTAACCAAAACATTCCCGTCAGTCACTACCACTTTTATCCGTACCGGATCAAAATCACACAATTCCAGCGTTTTCAGAATGTATTTTCTTATTTCAGAAATCAAACACTGAAGTTCAAGTTCAACAATCTCTGCCGATTTTTCCAGCCGTTCAAGATGCTCATCCAGCTTAAAAATTTCTCCATTATACGTTCGCATCGTTTCAAAAACGCCAAAATTGCCACCTTCTCGCGGGTTAAAAAGGTTATTTTTCTTGTGACTCGAAGCCACTTGCTTACCGTTCATTGTAAATATCATACGGTGGAATTTTTAAATTTTTCCAATTTTTAAATTTTTGAAATAATTTCTAAAGCCAAATTTGAAATTAAGATTTATTTAAAAAATTCAAAAATTTAAAAATTCAAAAATTAAGTTAAAGTTCCAGAAACGCCTTTGCCTTTTCTGTCGTTTCCGCATACTCGGATTCATTCACGGAATCCGCCACTATTCCACCACCTATTCCCAGATACAGTTTATCACTCTTACGGATGATTGTCCGAATGGCAATGTTAAAATCCATTCGACCGTTGTCACTCAGATATCCGACACATCCAGTATAAACATCTCGTTTTACCGGTTCAATTTCGTCGATGATTTCCATCGCCCTCTTCTTCGGACAGCCGGTTATCGATCCTCCCGGAAACATTTTCAAAAGCGCCTCCAAGGGCAAAATATTTTTTTTCAGCTCTCCGGAAATATGACTGTAAGTGTGAATTATATTTGGCAACTTCATAATTTCCCGATGTTTTTCAACTTTTACGGAGCCTATTTCACTTACTATTCCCATATCGTTCCGAAGCAGGTCTGTAATCATATTCAACTCCGCCTCTTCTTTCTCACTAGCCAGCAGTTCCCCGATTTTTACCTGATCTTCCTGCTCATTCCGACCTCTTGCGATGGTTCCTTTGACAGGAAATGTTTCAAGTTTATTGCCCTCAAGTTTCAAAAATCTCTCCGGCGAACAACTGATAATCTCAAAATTATCACCAACAAAATAGGCACTCATTGGAGCAGGATTCTTATTTGCCAGACGGGTAAAAAGATCAATACTTGAACCTGAAAAATCCGATTTAAGCTGATGGGTTAAATTGAGCTGATAAACATTACCTTCAAAAATATGTTTTTTGATCTTCCGGAACGCTTCGTTATACCACTCGCGACTTGAAACCGGTTTAAACTGAAGCTCAACATCACTCACTTGAGGTTCTTCAAGCTTCCAGATATTCAGAATCTTGTTCTCGAAATCAGCATCATCCGAAACAAGAATGATCGAATTCGACTCATGATTATATAAAAGAGCCGAATCATAATACTTAAAACAAGCCTCCCCATCATAAGACAAGTATCCTATCCATCCTCCCGTAAACGGAAATTCAGCATTACCCTGCCCCTTCAAGCTTTCTAGTTTCTCTAGATCATGTAATTTTGTCCCGCTTCTATATTTTTTCTTTAAGGTAGCGGGATCCCGCAAAGCGGTGATAATTTTGCAATCTTTTAATCTTGAATTAAGCCCCAGTATCGACCATTCATGTTCATCGTGATTCCCGCCTGTATACAAAAAGCTGATATCTTTGTGTTTCATGGAGCACTTTCGGAAGAAAGTGATCAGATCAAACTCCGCTATTTGTATTTCTTGAATCATAAATACATTCGTGATTATTTGTTCAATTCGTTAAATTCGTGTCCTATTGTAGCCCAAAAAATTTCTCATTATTTTCTCACCCTCCTCCGTCAAAAATGACTCCGGATGGAACTGGACTCCAAAGAGGGGATACTTCTCGTGTCTAATTCCCATGATCACTCCGTCTTCCGTCCAGGCTGATTTTTCAAAACCCTCCGGAACCGATTCAAGTATGAGCGAGTGATATCTCGCTCCCCGAAACGGATTTTCAACTCCTTCAAACAAGCCCCTTTCATCATGAAAAATCTGACTCGTCTTCCCGTGCATCACCCGGGGTGCATGTTTAACCGATGACCCCGAAGGTCCTGAGCGAGCGTCAGAGAGTCGAAGGGCAATCATTTGATGTCCCAAGCACACCCCCAAAATAGGCATTCTTGTATAATTTTTTTGCACAAGAATCCGGCTTGCTTGATACTCTTCCGGTCTTCCAGGTCCTGGAGACAACACAATCCCATCCCATTTCTCCCATTTCTCTTCTTTCTCCCATGTATCCCATTTCCTCACCTCCACTTCCACTCCCAAACTCGCCATCAACTGATAGAGATTAAATGTAAACGAATCGTAATGATCAACTAATAAAATTTTCATAAATGAAAATTAAGAGCGGAACGAGCGGAGGGAGCGGAACGAGCGGAAGGATGAAAAACTTTAATACCCTTCTTACCGCTCCTGCCGCTCTTACCGCTCCTGCCGCTCTCCATAGCCGCAGGCTATTTTAGCAATTGCAAAAACTCATTTCGCGTCCGATGATCTTTTCTGAAAAGTCCTGTAAACGAAGAAGTCGTCACATTCGTCCCCGCCTTTTCCACCCCTCTCGCCATCATGCAAAGGTGCTGAGCTTCCAAAACTATACCCACTCCTTTTGGCTTCAAAGTGTCGTTTATAGTGTTCGCTATTTGCTGAGTAAGACGTTCCTGATTTTGTAATCTCCGTGCGAAAACTTCCACCATCCGTGGAATCTTTGAAAGACCGATAATTTTCTTATCCGGAATATATCCGATATGTGCCACCCCAAAAAACGGCAACATATGATGCTCACAAGTGGAGTAAAACTGGACATCTTTCACCATAATCATTTCGTCATAACCTTCACTGTCAAAAACCGTCAAACAATTTTCCGGATTCTGTTTATAGCCGCCAAAAAGCTTGTCGTAAGCTTTTGCCACTCGCCTGGGAGTATCCTTTAACCCTTCGCGCTTAGGATCGTCACCTATTTTTGCAAGTATTTCTGAAATTTGTTTTTCGATATCCATGGATTAATTTTGTAATTTTATAATTTTTAATTTTATAATTTTTCCACCCCAGATTTATCCTCACAAGCCTCAAGCAGTTCAGCAATAGTATTATTGTATGACGGATGAACGAATTCGGGGGCAATTTCACCAAGGGGTATAAGAACAAAATTTCGTTTATGAATCAGAGGATGAGGGATAATCAACTTTTCCGACTTAATCCCATTTTGATTGTAAAAAAGAATATCGATATCTATTACTCGCGGTTTCATATCTCCCTCCGTTTTTCTCCCCAGCCGTTTTTCCAATTCCTTCACGCTACTTAGAAGGTCGTGCGGGGCAAGCTCCGTCTGAGCTTCCAGTACCTGGTTTAAATACTGCGGATGATCTTCCGCTCCTACAGGATCCGCCTCGTATACAGAAGAAATTTTCTCTATAACCAGAATATCTTTCAGGCTTTCTGTCGCCTTCTCCAGATTCTCCTCTCGGTTACCGAGATTCGAACCTAATCCGAGAAAAATCTGATTATACATAAATTCTTGTTATGTGCCCACCCTCGACCTTCCCCTCCCCACCCTCAACCCTTATTTTCCCATCCTCAACTTGATTGAGGGTCCAGAGGCTAGTCATTCCCAAGTTCTGGATCCCCCTTTTCAGGGGGATGGGATATATATTATTTCCCCTCATATTCCACAAACGAACTTTCATTCTCATAGATAGTTATCTTTGAAAGTGGCATCTTATTCTCCAGCGCTTTCCAAATCCAAACTGCCAGATTCTCCGCACTCGGATTTTCCATTACATCATTCAAGAGCTTATGATCCAATTTTTCATCCACCTCTTTCATAAATATCTCCTTCATTTCCGCAAAATCCATCACCAGTCCGGTTTTCTCATCCACCGGTCCCTCTACAGTCACAATTACTTTATAAGTATGTCCATGCATCATCTCACACTTACC
>DAOVYC010000132.1 GCA_030635805.1 bacterium
ATCCTGGTGGGAATTTGGAAGAAACAGCAACTCTCGATCCAGCTGATATGCCTCGTTTGAGCGTAACTGAGCAAATGGACGATCCTGGTGGCACTCCGAGTGGTGATGTATATGCGGTAAATCCGGCACCTGGTGAAACTGTCACTCAACCCTTACCTCTTACGGTAAAACCAGGGCTCGGGGATGATGGTGTGTTGTATGAGCAAAGAGGAGTATCCTGGCCTCTTAGCGGTTGGAATATTATGGATCTTAGTCATAAGGAAGAAGCAATAACTATCCTGGAAGCAAAGGTAGCGCAATATAAAGAAGAACTTGGGGAATAATAAGGTAAAATTTGCGATATTCTATGCATCATACATTTCTTTTGCGTGTTCAAAAGCTTAATAAAAAAGGGACTTTCCGGTCCCTTTTTTTGGAGTTTGCCGAAGGGGTCGTGACGTGCTTGGCGGGGAGATCCGGAGCAGGGAAAAGTACTTTGATTGATGCCTTAAAGGATACCCCTAAAAAAACGGTGTGTCTCAGAAAAGACCATCACATTATTACAATGCCGTATGCCATGGAACTGGTCCCGCATCTGACGATTTTTGAAAATATAATTCACTTTTTTATAAGGCAGGTCACGGAAAAAGATTTGTTAAAAATAGAAAAAGAGACCTTTCCCGATATTTTTCGAAGGTTTTCGCTGGACTACACGCTGGAGCTGTATCCTTACCAGCTTGATATTCGCGAGATGCGTACCGCATTGCTTATCTGTTTACTCGTTCTGCCGAAGAATTACATTATAGTCTTGGACGAGCCGCTGATAAAAATACGAGATAAAAATTTGGGGAAGAATATTTTATCTATGTTTGTTGGGGTTGTTAAAGAACAAGAGAAAACACTGGTTTTTTCCACAAATACTCCGGAAGAAATGTCGTTGGCTGATACGGTGGTGCTTTTGGACGCAAAGAAGCAGGGAGTAAAGCGGATATTTGATAATTTTAAGGAAAAAGATCTTGAAATACTTCACAAAGAATTATATGGAGAAAAATATAAGTCGTGATCTTCACGATGTTGCGAAAAAAATATTGATTAATTGTATTCGAAAGTCATTTGTGCCTTTCGATGTTGTTCAGAAGATTAACAGTAAAAAACTTGAGTCGATTGAGGAGTATAAAATTTTATGTAAAGCGGTGCGGAAAAAAAAGGAAGAAAGGATAGGAAAAGCAAAAAAAATTGTGAGTCATTTTGATATTAACGGGAAGAAATTCTTTTCTTCGGATACTCTGACGGAATCAAAAAAGCAAAAAATTCGCTTTTTTGCAAATGTCCTTTATGCGGAACATAGTCGAGCGGGTAAAATGGTATGCAAAAGAAAGATACGCGGGAAGAATGTCTGGATGGAAGCCAGACTTAAAAATGGCCGGCATATTATTATACAAAATGTTCCGAAGAAGGAAGGAATCCTCAGGTGTTCAAATAATGGTTTTTATCAAACTGTGTACCGAGATATTGTCCATCATTTTTTGAAAAACGAGGCGGAAAATCTTCTGGAACTGTGGAGACGTAGTTAGAGTTGTTTGGAAATTCGGAAATGTTTGAGATTAAAGCGTTCGCTTTTTGCTCTCTTTTTTGTAGGCGGACAGAGTGTCACCGACTTCCGGTTTGACGTCTCCCTGGAAACGAATGCCACATTCGTAGCCTTCTTTGACCTCTTTGACAGCTTTATCCACACGTTTGAGATTGGTAACAGATCCGGAGCCAATTTCTTTTCCGTCACGAATGACCCGAAGCATGGTGTTGTTTTCTATCTTTCCGGTTAAGATTTTACAACCGACAATCATTTCTTTCTTGGTGGTGAGAAAGATTTGGAGTACTTCAGCTTCACCAAGGTTAATTTCGATAACCTCCGGCTCAAGAAGCCCCTCGAGAATACTTTTAACGTCATCGACAAGATTATAAATAATAGTGTAAGTGCGTGCTTCTACTCCTGTATTTTTACACACATTTTCCACCTGCTTGGGGATGGTAACATGAAACCCCATCACTACACCCGTAGATGCTCCGGCCATATTGATATCGTTGGCGGTAATATGCCCGACTCCGGAGTGGATAACCTGAACACGAATCTTGTCAGATGGAATTTTGTTGAGAGCTCCCGTAATGGCTTCCAATGAACCCTGAGTATCTGCTTTGAGAACAATTTTGAGTACTTTTAACAATCCTGATTGAATTCGATTGATAATTTCACTCATGCTGTTGCTGTGAAATGTCTGACTTTTGAGAATAGTTTTTATTTGGACAGCTTTGTCACGAGCTATTTTTTCATTTTCGGTAACGATAAGAATTTCACCGGTTTTTGGTACTTCGGAAAGACCGGCAACACGCACCGCTCCGGAGGGACCAACTTTTCTTACTTCGGCTCCTTTGTGGTTCATCATGCGCTTCATTTTTCCGTAGGCGGTTCCAACAACTACCGGATCACCGATTTTTAAAGTGCCGGTATTGATAATTACGGTGGCAATAGGGCCAAGAGAAGAATCGAGATTACTTTCGATAACCGTACCGATAGCAGGACGATAGGGATTAGCTTTGAGATCTTGCATTTCCGCCACAAGTAGCAGTGACTCTAGAAGTTTGTCGATACCTTCTTTGGTCATAGCGGAAATAGGAATCATAATGGTATCCCCTCCCCACTCTTCAGGCTGAAGTCCAAGCTCGGCTAACTCGCGTATAACGCGTTCCGGATCGGCACCATCTTTGTCTATTTTGTTGATAGCGACAATGATTGGCACCTCTGCAGATTTGGCATGATCATAGGCCTCTTTGGTTTGCGGTTTAATACCTTCGTCGGCGGCTACAACAAGAATGGCAATATCTGTCACCCTGGCTCCACGTGCTCTCATTTCTGTAAAGGCGGCATGTCCCGGTGTGTCTAAAAAAGTGATTTTTTTACCCTTACTGGTAACTTGATAAGCTCCAATGTGCTGGGTAATTCCCCCACTTTCGGTAGCAACAACATCTGTTTCACGAATAGCGTCTAAAAGTTTTGTTTTCCCATGATCTACATGCCCCATAACAACAACGACAGGAGGTCTCTCG
>DAOVYC010000114.1 GCA_030635805.1 bacterium
AAGTTTCTCAACCTGCCACTCGTGAGCCACATAAAATCTCCAAACAACATCGGACTTACCAATTTGCCCCAAAAGACCATCTATCACTTTATTTGTATAAAGCTCCACTCCAGTGGCTTTTTCCCGCCCATACCGAGATGCGTCAATACCAACTAGCATACTTGAATCAGAAAAAAAATAATTCGTAATTTTTAATTTTGTAATTTTTAATCACGTAAGCGCATGCGCTTACGTTTAGTATATATGAACTTTTTATGAACTCTAGCACTTAATTACTTGAGAATATCTCAACTTCTGTAATCTTATAATTTTATAATCTTGAATCTTGTAATGTTAAAATTTATTCTAAATTTTCTCTTCCCCCAATCTTGTCTCGGATGTAATGCCGAAGGCACGATCTGTTGCCTAAATTGCCAAAAAAACATGCCTCTTATTCATCAAAAAACCATTATTCAAAATTGCCCGCATTTAAACAATATTTTCATTGCCAGTTGCTACAGCCAAAACCCCATTATCAAAAAACTCATCCACTTTCTCAAATACAAGGGAGATAAAAACTCTGCCCCTGAAATCCTCGGAAAAATCCTCATGGCAACTCTCAATCATCACGGATACACTGAATCACTAAAACTTATCCCCGTCCCCCTCCACCCCAAAAGACAACGTTCTCGCGGTTTCAATCAAGCTGAGCTTCTTGCCCAAGAAGTTTACAGGCAAATTCAAAACAGCCAGCTCGAAACCAGTCTCATTCAACGTATCCGAAACACAAAATCTCAAGTTCAAATCAAATCCAGAGAAGCCAGGCTTCAAAATCTAAAAGACGCCTTTCAGATCACTAAATCAGTGAAAAACGAAAATTACCTCCTGATCGACGACGTCTGCACCACCGGATCTACCCTCGAAGAATGTGCTAAGACTCTCAAAAAAGCCGGCGCAAAACACGTCAACGCCCTCGTCTTAGCTAGAAATATCTAGTATTCAACGTTTTATCCCAAGCGTCCGTAGGAGACGTAACATGTTACGTCTCCGTAGAGACACGCCGTGGCGTGTCTTAAGAATCCCACGGATTCTACCGATCCCACCAAAAAATCTACGCTTTTTTAAGCAGATACGCTTGTATAAACCGTTCCAAATCCCCATCCAGCACCTTCTGCACATTCGCCGTCTCTTCTTTTGTTCTATGATCCTTCACCATAGTATAGGGCTGTAAAACGTACGAGCGAATCTGATTTCCCCATGAAATTTCTTTTTTCTTGCCCTTGATTTCATTGATTGTTTTCGCTTTTTGATCCTCCTTCAGCTCAATGAGTCTGGAAAGTAATACTTTCATGACCGACTGCTTGTTTTGTAATTGACTTCGCTCATTCTGGCATTGCACCACAATCCCTGTGGGAATATGAGTAATTCGCACCGCGCTATCTGTTGTGTTAACCCCCTGCCCTCCTTTCCCACTGGCACGGAAGGTATCCAAACGAAGATCT
Organism: bacterium; assembly: GCA_030635805.1. GTDB lineage: Bacteria > Patescibacteriota > Gracilibacteria > JAUYGZ01 > DAOVYC01 > DAOVYC01. Next base: position 1,482 of record DAOVYC010000114.1, read on the forward strand.
TTTTCATCAATAGTGATATTTTTGTCGTCTACTACGGGAAGAATTTCTACAAGAGCGAACGAAGTTTCACGACTATGTTTTGCGTTAAAAGGAGAAAGTCGCACTAACCGATGAACTCCATGCTCACTTTTGAGTAATCCATAAGCTGTATCCCCCCGAACTTCTAAAACGGCGCTCTTTAATCCCACTTCCTCACCTTCCGCCTTATCCAGAATGTTAACTTTAAAATTTTGATGCTCAAAAAACTGCAGATACATTCGCATCAGCATTTGCGCAAAATCTTGTGCATCTTTTCCACCGGTTCCCGCATGAATAGTAAAAATCACATCACAAGAATCGTGCTTCCCGTTCAAAAGAAGAAGGGCCCGATATTCAGTAACATCTTTCATCAATTTACGAAGAGAAACGCAAAGTTCCTCATACGAAAACCCATGATCAGAAGAATCCTCAATCATCATCCAAATCCCCTCCAAATCAATTAATTCTTTGTGAAGAGATTCATATTTTTCTATTAAATTCTTTTTTTTCTGAAACTCTTGAGATAATTTTCCCGCTTTTTTCCTGTCATTCCAAAAACCCGACGCCGCCATCAACTTCTCGATTTCGGAAACCCGCCCGGCAATATTTCGCTTGTCAAAGATAGTCCCGCGCCTGATGAAGGTGCTCATTCAAAACCTGTAGTTCTTCTTTGCAGTCTTCCATTTGCGGGGGCTAACTAAATAAATAATGGAAGTATTTAAAAGATGTTAGATGTAAGGCGAAAGACAAATTTTGCCCGCAGTGTACAGCAAGTACTCGAGGAATAAAATTTGTCTTTCAACGCCACAGATGACGTCTTTTAAGTGCTTCCTAGAGATCAGAGCCGTAGATTTTGTCCTTAGTTAGGACAAATATCTTCTGCTCAAGATTATCTACATAGATATCTCTCATATCTTCCAGCCCCTCAAACAAAAACTGACGTTTATAATCTGCTACTCCGTTCTTATCCTTACCATAAACCACTACCCGATTGTTATCCGGATCGAGAACATAAAGATTCACAAGTTCTGAATGGGTATAAATCTTGGTTGGATTATCAACGGCAATATTTGGCTGAAGTCGAATATTAAACGGCTGTTCCTCACCCTTTCTGAACTTTTTAATGGAACCTTCTTTGAGGAGAATATATATATCTCCATCAATAGCAAAAGAAATTGCCGAACGAAGATCCCCTTCTAAATTCCAAGCCTGGGGAACACCGTATTTTGATCGAAGTCGCGGATATTTCCAGATTTTACCTTCGGTATTATCAAGCACGTACGCGAATCTGCTGTAAGTCTTGATGTCCTGACCGGCTTTCCATGTTGTATCATCGGTACTCATAAGGGTAAAAGCACCATCCTTAAATTCAATCAATTGACCCGACTCGGCAAGAAAGATAAGTGAATTATTATCTTCAAATTCCCAGGCGGAAACCACCACCTCTTCTTCATCAATCACAAGAGGATCTTGAACTTTTTCCAGCATGGTTTCATAAAGAAGATTGTATTCATACACATAGTTTTTATCGTCGGTTGTATGTACCAATCCCAGGGATTCTATATCTACTCCTTTTGTGGAAAGATCAGCAACAATGTAAGGCTCATCTACGCGAAAAATCGCATCAAAATCATCACGATATCTGGATATATCATCCAATATCTGACTCGCTTCTTGACGGAAATAGCCGGTAATTAGAATCTCCTGAACTTGCTGTTGTGCTATGTCTAAAAACTCCTGAGCATCTTTTTTCTCACCTATTAAAAACCGTTGCTCCGCTATATTTAAATTACTCCTGGTTTCCCTTAAGAGCTTTTCATATTCGGAAACACGCGCATTATCAAAATTGGCAACC
>DAOVYC010000112.1 GCA_030635805.1 bacterium
ATTAGTTTCTTGAAAAAACCGCCTGCTCGTTTTTTGGCGTATTTTTGAGCTTTTTCGGCTTCTTTTATTTTTTCTTTTAACCTAAACTGCTTGTCTCTTTCTTCCGCTGATTTTTTTGAGTTTTCATATGCTTCTTTCTGCGCTTTTTGGTCTTCTTTGCTTATTTCTGGTTGCTGAGTATCGGCATTACCACTTCTCTTCTTTTCCGAAAGTGCCTTGAATCTTTCATTTTGAGTTAGCCCCATTTTATTTTTTGTTAATTTTTTCCTGAATTTCTCTTATCTCGGTTTCGGTTTTTTCCGCTTCGAGTATTTCTTCTGCGGTATCTGAAAAAGCGTTCAATAGAGCGGTTTCAGCTTCTATTACTTGCAATCTCTCTTCCGGAGAGAGATCTTCCATGGGGTCGTCCTGTTGAGTTTTAGTCATTTTATTCGGCAATATCTGGTCATTATACCATAAAAAGCATGGAACATAAAGCATGGAACATGAAACACCGATAACGTTTGTTGGTTTGCCAGCTTATTTGTGCTACAAATTATATGTTTCAAGCTTTAAATATTTACTTACGAGCATAACATAATATTCCTATTCACTTTGTTCATAGCAATCTTATCTTAAAGTCTCATGATAAAACCAACTCAGTTTAAAAAGGCGTTTAATAAAACACAGCTTATCAATTCTGAAATAGAAACACTTGTAAATGAGGGGCAGTATGTGTCTGCTTTTGTGTTAAAGTTTCTTTTTTTAGAGCAGTTTTTGGAGATATTTATCTCTCTTGTATATCTTCAGCTTAATAACGAGAAAGCAACAGATTTGCTTGAGCTGGCTCGTGAAGATATTAGCGGTTCTACTTTTGGTCACAAGGTGATGTATTTGCAGAAGCTGAATAAGAAATTTAAGCTGGGGATTAAAGAGCCGCTTTTTCGAAAACTTCAGAAAATTAGCAGTTTTAGAAATAAAACTGTTCATCGTCTTCTTCATTCCGATACTGATATAGATATTCTTAATCGTGGTGCTAAAAAATGGATAACCGAAATTGAGGTGATGCATGAGGAATTGTTTTCGGAGTATCTTAGGGGGTAGGAGCGGAAGAATATGATTAAGTTGATTTTTAAGTAGCATTTGTTAAAGTGCGGCAGCGTATTTATTATAAATAATTATAAAAATTATGATTCACGATAATCTTGCCATGACTCTAAAGGAGCTAATAGTTATGAAAAATGACTTGAAAGAAATTAAAAAAGAAATGAAGCAGGAAGAGAAAATGGATAGTGAAGACTATCTTGATTTGAGATCAAAAGTGAAAGATTTAAAGAGTAGTTTAAAAGATACAGAGGAAGAGTTCATGACAGAACTTCGATCCACAGAGTTGTATCAGAATCTTCTTGAGTCCAAGGTGGCGAAAGAGGAGGAGGTTGGGAAAAAGATGGAAGCTATTGGAAAGCTTCTTGGGAAATTACCGCAAAAACATTTTGCGATGGATGTGGAGACAGAAAACGGGGTTATTAAAATGGAAGCTCAGCCGGAGATGAAGCTATATTGGGGAGGACGGATCTTGAAACTTGAAACTTAAGATGCTTCATGTTTCAAGTTTAGAGCCAGGATCTCAGAGTCTTTAGATCTTCTTTGTGGGTTTGGGTTTTTTCAGGAGTTTCCAGAAGAAGGGGGATATTGTGTTTTTTAGCGAATTTGGCGACTTCGGTAAGGCCGGTTTTTCCGATCTTTCCTTTACCGAGAATTTCGTGTCGATCTACTCTGGAGCCAAGATCTTTTTTGGAATCATTAAGATGAATACAGGCGATTTTGTTAATGCCGATGATTTTATTCCACTGATCGAAAGTTTCTTTTACCGTTTTTTTTGTTCTGAGGTCGTAGCCGGCGGTGAAAATATGACAAGTATCGATACAGAATTTTATTCTCTGGTGACGATTGATTACCTGGTAAATTTCCTGAAGTTCATCGAATTTGAATCCGATTTCTGTTCCCTGACCGGCGGTAGTTTCGAGTAAGATTGGCAGGTTGGTTTTTCTGGTAGCGTCCAGAATCTTATGAATACTTTCCTTGATATTCCTGAACGCTGTTTTTTTGTCCATATCCAAATATTTTCCAAGATGAAGAACAACTCCATCCCCACCGAGCTTATGAGTACATTCAAGATCATTAATAAGTAGATCCAGGGCCCATTTGTTTTTTTTGACCGACTTGGCAAAGTTAAGGAGATACGAGGAATGAGCGACGAAATATTTGAGTCCGGCCTGCTTGGCGTATTTCTTGAACTCGCCGGCTTCTTCATCTGTGATGTTTTTTGTTCCGGTGCTTCTGGGGCTTTTGATAAAAATCTGCATGGCGTTTGACTCGTATTCTTCCACAGCCTGAACAGCGGCACCAAGAAAGCCGTTTGCTATGGATACGTGTACGCCGTGAACTAATTTCATGCCTAAACTGTTATCTTAATACTCCCTGGTAATTATCGATTACAAGATTCAAAATTACAAGATTATAAAAACCCCAATCATAGATTGGGGTTTTGAATTAAGTCTAATTTGAGCATCAGTCCTTCTTCTCTGCTTTTTTCTCTGCTGCTTTGGCGTGTTTGTGAACTTTTTTTACAGCACCTTTGAGTTTCTTTTGAGCGTTTGCCAGTGCTTTGGCAAGTTTGCTCTTTTTGTGAGCGGCGTTGTTCTTTTTGATAAGATTCTTTTTGAGAGCTTTGTCTATGGCAGAGTAAGCTTTCTTCAGTAGTTTTTCCGCTTCGTTTACATCCTTCTGTAAAGCCTGGATAACAGATTTCATAGATTCTTTCATATTTGTTTTTGTAATCTTGTTGCGTGCAGTTTTTTTAACATCCTGACGCATTTTCTTTTTTGCGGATTTAATGATTGGCATAGCGGATAATTAAGATCTTTTAGCGGGGGCAGTATACAAAGGAAAAAGGAAAAAGTAAAAAGGAAAAACACTTGTAATATTTGTGTTCTGTTTTAATCTGGGGATAGACTTTTAACAAATAATTATTTTTTTATGGGTATTACAATCACAGATGCTCCGCAAGAGTCACTTTTTGTACTTCCGTTTGACCACAGGGGCTCTTTTCAGAAAATGCTTTTTGATCATAAGAATCCTCTTACGGATGAGGAAAGAGAAATTATGAAAAAATATAAGAAGGTGATATTTGGAAGTATTAAACAAGTGGGAAAGGAGAGGGGTGGATTTGATGATTTGGCGATTTTAGTGGATGAAGAGTTTGGATATGATATTCACACGGAAGCAAAGGAGTTGGGAATTAGAAATGCGGTTACAACAGAAAAATCAGGACAGCCGGTATATGATTTTCAGTATGATGACTGGGGAGATCATTTAATCAAAATTAATCCGACTTTTGCCAAGGCGCTTATCCGAGTAGTGGTTGGTGCAGATAATTCAGTACAAAATTCTCGCTTAAAAGA
>DAOVYC010000111.1 GCA_030635805.1 bacterium
CAGGAATTTATGATCATGCCAAAGGCGGACACTTTTGCGGAAAGGTTGCGCATGGGAGCGGAAATTTTTCATATTCTAAAGAAAATTTTACAGGAACGTCATCACACGACGAGCGTGGGGGACGAGGGCGGATTTGCTCCAAATCTCACGACTCATGAAGAAGCTTTTGACCTTTTGATGAAGGCGATTTCTGAGGCGGGATTTGACGGAAAAGTGGATCTGGCCATCGATGCCGCCGCTTCTGAATTTTATAAAGATGGAAAATACGTTGTGGAAGGACAAGAAGTTACGGGTGATCAGTTGATGGATTATTACGGAAGGTTGATCGAAAAATATCCATTGGTTTCGGTGGAAGACCCGTTTGCGGAAGATGACTGGGAAACCTGGACTAAATTTACTGAAAAGTACGGAGATAAAGTACAGATTGTAGGTGATGATTTACTGGTAACAAATGTGGAGCGTTTGAAAAAAGGAATTGAACAAAAAGCTTGTAATGCAATTTTGATCAAGTTGAATCAAATCGGAACGGTAAGCGAGACAATTGACGCCATCAAAATGGCGCATGAGGCAGGATGGAAAGCGGTAGTGTCACATAGAAGCGGTGAGACCGAAGACACGACTATTGCTGATTTTTCCGTGGGCCTGAATACGGGGCAGATTAAGACCGGATCGTTGAGCAGGACAGATCGTGTTTGTAAGTATAATCAGCTATTGAGAATTGAAGAGGCTTTTTAGAGTACAATTTGCCAAAAGCAAATTTCGCAAGTATACTCGCTCCAGATTTCCAATCGATTCCGCATGTCCAAAACAACGATATCACAAATACATGATCATAAAGATCAGGAAGTTACTTTGAAGGGATGGCTTAGCAATAAGCGTTCTTCGGGTAAACTTCACTTTTGGGAACTACGAGACGGTTCCGGGTTTATTCAGTGTATTATTTATCAGGATAATGTTTCCGCTGATGTTTTTGAATTGGGAAATAAGATTACTTTGGAATCTTCGGTGGAAGTGACCGGAATGGTGGCGGAACATCCCAAAAAGCCGGGGAACTTTGAACTACAGGTGAAAAATTTGGTACTGGTGGGAGATTCTCCGGATTATCCGATTGGCAAGAAGGAACATGGTCCTGATTTTTTACTGGATCATCGTCATCTTTGGTTAAGGTCAAAAAAACAGTGGGCTATTCAGAGAATTCGCAATACGGTAATTAATGCGATTTTTGAGTATTTGAATAATGAAGGATTTATAAAAATCGATACCCCGATTATTACCCCGAATGCCTGTGAGGGAACTACCACCCTCTTTGAAATTGATTACTTTGATAACCCCGCTTATCTGACCCAGTCCGGACAGCTGTATCTGGAGGCGGCCATCGCCGCCCACGGACGCGTGTTTGATTTTGGTCCGGTTTTCCGAGCGGAGAAAAGCAAGACGAGAAGACATTTAACTGAGTTCTGGATGATGGACGCGGAAATGGCTTTCTGTACTTTGGAAGAAAACCTGGAAATTCAGGAGAATCTAATCTGTCATATCGCTAAAAAGGTTCTCGAAAAACACAGAGGAGATCTGGAAATACTTGAACGCGATCCCGCTCCGCTGGAAAAACTTAAGGCTCCTTTTATCCACATGACTCACAGCGAAGCGGTGGCGGAGTTAAATAAAAAGGGTTCTGATATTAAAATTACAGAAGATTTGGGCGGTGATGATGAAACTTTGTTGACTGAAGATAAAGATCTGCCGGTGTTTATAACTCACTGGCCAAAGGATATTAAATCTTTTTATATGAAGCGGGATGAGAATGACAAATACGCTCTTTGTGCCGATCTGATCGCTATCGAGGGATTTGGGGAAATAATTGGCGGGAGTCAGAGAGAAGATGACTATGATGAACTTTTGAAACGAATTAAGGAGCATAAACTGTCGGTTGAAGATTTTCAGTGGTATTTGGATACGAGAAAATATGGATCCACCCCGCATGGCGGCTTTGGAATCGGACTTGAGCGAACCGTGGGTTGGATGTGTGGAACGAAGCATATACGGGAAACAATTCCGTTTCCGAGAATGCTGAACAGAATGCGACCGTAGCAAGACTAAAAAGTCTTGCTTATTCAAAATTGAAGATTCAAGATTAAAAGATTATAACTGTTCAGGAATACAGAAAAACAGAGGTGCTATAATTTTGTAATTTTGAATGTTTGAATTTTAAATAATTATTTTTTTATGAACTTGAAACACGATCTTCCTCATAGTGATATTACTGAAAAAATTATTCAGTGTGGTTTTGAAGTATATAAAACTCTTGGCCCCGGATTTGATGAAGACACCTATAAAAAATCCCTTGTTTTAGAGATGAACGAGGTTGGTTTAGCTAATGACGTGGAACGAATGGTGAAGGTTTTTTACAAAAATCACATTGTTAATGAGTATAAAGTGGATGTTTTGGTAGAACATAATGTTCTGGTAGAAGTTCTTTGTGGGAATGAAGTTTCTCATGTGGATATCAAGAGAATGAAATCGCATCTTAATGCGACTAAACTGGACGTGGGGTTGATTTTGAATTTTGGATCGGGGTCGCTGGAAATTAAACGGGTTAAGCCATAGGAAGGAATAAAGAATAAGGAATAAAGACCGTGGACTAGTACTCATGATTCCTGATTCATACTTCATGATTCATGAAAATAAGATTCGAGTTTTGGAACCTGATAGTTAACTAGCTAAATTTAGATTTATGAAAATAGTTCTTTTCGGCGCCAGTGGCATGTTGGGCTCAGACATTACGAATGTCTTGAGTGTGGTACCGGATTTTGAGGTACGAGGATTTGATTCTCACGAAGTGGATATTACAAATACCAGTCAGGTTCTGGAGGCTTTGCATATTGAAAAGCCAAATTATGTGGTAAATTGCGCCGCTTATACCAACGTGGATGGGGCGGAGGAGGAGGAAGAAATGGCAATGAAGGTCAACGGATATTCTTTACATAATATCTCTGAAGCGTGTAACGAGGTCGATGCTCATTTGATTCACTTTAGTACCGATTATGTGTTTAATGGTAGGAACTCTGAAGGCTACAAAGAGGACGACCAAACCGATCCGATCAATACCTATGGAAGATCAAAGCTCCAAGGTGAAGAAGAAATTACGAGATATTGTAAAAATTATTCAATAATCAGAACCAGTTGGCTTTTTGGAAAAAATGGGAAAAATTTTGTGGAAACGATGAGAAATTTGTTGTTGGAAAAAGATGAAATTAAAGTGGTGGGTGATCAGGTTGGCTCACCGACAAATACTCACGACCTAGCTGAATCTATTTTAGATATGATTCAAAATGGCTTTGCGCAGGGCAAAAACATCTATCATCGAACCAATGCGGGCACGTGTAGCTGGTATGAATTTGCCGGTGAAATTAAGAAAATTATCGGGGCGGAGTGCGCGATACTCCCCTGCTCCAGTGATGA
>DAOVYC010000029.1 GCA_030635805.1 bacterium
ACCTTTTTATCAAAAGGTTTATTTCGCGCATGTACCTTTAAAATTGCATGACGCTCTTTTATATCTGGCATGTCCACAACCACTCTTCTATCAAATCTTCCCGGACGCAAAAGAGCAGGATCCAAAACATCAGGACGATTTGTAGCAGCTACAACTATAACGTTGGTACCGGTTTCAAATCCATCCATCTCGTTTAAAATTTGATTTAAAGTTTGCTCACGTTCATCATGTCCACCACCCAACCCCGCTCCCCTATGTCTACCCACCGCATCAATCTCATCAATGAAAATAATACACGGAGAATTTTTACGAGCCTTCTTAAAAAGATCACGAACACGAGAAGCACCAACGCCCACAAACATCTCTACAAATTCAGAACCGGAAATAGAAAAAAACGGCACATTGGCCTCACCGGCCACAGCTCTGGCTAACAAAGTCTTTCCCGTACCGGGAGGACCAATCAACAGAACTCCTTTTGGAATTTTGGCACCCATCTTCAAATATTTTTTTGGACTTTTTAAAAAATCAACAACCTCAATAAGTTCTTGTTTAGCACTTTCTGTCCCGGCAACGTCGCTGAAATTAACCTTATGTTTTGACTTATCATATGAACGCGCCGTACTTGTACCAAAAGACATTGCGTTTCTGTTTGCACCGGCAACACTCCTCATCATCAAAAACAGAAAACCAATTATGAGAAGAAACGGAATAATGGAAAGAAGAAGTTCCGTCCAGAATTTATCACCCTCCGTATCTTTATACTCAAGCGACACCTGTTCGGGACTATCAAACCCAAGATCCTTTGTAGTTTCTCCGACCCCCTTGAAGGCAATTAGTTTGGAACCGTCTTTCAAAGTGGCAATAACCTGATTTCCATCAATAACAATTTTTTGTAAAGTTCCCTTTCTATATTCAGTTTGTATGGTAGTTATCTCCACATCCTGAGTTTTTGAAAGATCCTCACCTGCAAAAAATGTCATGTATACTGCGCCAAAAATAAGTCCAGCAATAAGCAGATAAACTATATTCTTGCGACCCTTGGTTGGAAGTTTTGTCATCTAAAAAAATAAATCATAATTCATATTGCCGCCAAATTGTATCAGTCACGAATTCGGAAGTAAATCCCAAGTACAACTTTCCTTCTTCCATTCTCCATTCATGATTCCTGTTTCCCGATTCCTGCTTCATGATCTTGTAATCTTGTAATTTTGTAATTCCTTTTTCCTTTTTCCTTTTTACTTTTTCCTTTTATACATTACAATTCCCAAGCTAAGAAATCACCAAAGCAATATGTCAGACAAAGATCTTTATGGTATTCTCGGTGTCTCAAAAGATGCATCCGATGATGAAATTAAAAAAGCCTACAGAAAATTATCAAATAAACATCACTCGGACGTAAACAAGGGTAACAAAGAATCAGAGGAGAAATTTAAAAAAATAAATACTGCCTACGAGGTTCTTTCTGACAAGCAAAAAAGAATGCAGTACGACCAATTTGGTGGAATCCCTGAATCAGGATCCGGAGGGTTTGGCACGGGAGCAGGATTTCAAGGGGCAGGATTTAATTTTTCCGGATTTGGTGGAGGATTTGCCGATATTTTTGAAACATTTTTTGGAGCAAGTGGTGAACAAGGAGCTAAAACAAGATATGCCAAAAAATCTCGCGGCTCAGATATAGAAATCACAATTCAACTCACTTTCGAAGAAGCGATTTTTGGTTGCTCAAAAGAAATTTCCATAATTCATCTTAAAGGATGTAGTCATTGTAAGGAATCGGGGGCTGAACCGGGAGCTAAAATTGTTTCTTGTTCGGAATGTAGCGGAACAGGTGAGGTCACCACGGTACAAAACACTTTCATAGGACAAATGCGTTCTTCGAAGATCTGTCCAAAATGTTACGGAAGAGGAGAAGTGCCGGAAAAAAAATGTTCCTCGTGCCACGGAGAAGGAAGAACAAAAACAAGTTCCAGAATTAAAGTAAATATTCCCGCAGGAGTAGACGACGGAACAACGCTTAGATTATCCGGAAAGGGAAACGCGGGAAGCTTCGGGCATGAATCCGGAGATTTATACGTACATATCATGTCCTCACCCTCAAGCAAATTTGAACGTGACGGGAATAATATAAAAACAAACCTTACGATTCACATCTCACAAGCTGTCCTTGGAGACGAAATCGGCATAGACACTATCCACGGAAAAGTTACTCTCAAAATCCCGCCAGGAACATCCAGTGGTACTGTACTCAGACTCAGGGAATACGGAGTTCAGAAAATCAATTCATCACAAAAAGGCGATCACTTAATCAAAATAACTATCGACATCCCCAAAAAACTTTCTCAAAAAGAAAAAGGTTATTATCTCGAATTGGCAAAAATTGCCAAAGAGAAAGGAAAGGGTATCTGGGGCAAACTCTTTAATTAGTTGCTAGTTCCCAGTCCCCAGTCCCTACAGGTTAGCTAGTTTATTCGTTGTGTCTCAACAAAATTTAGACTAAAATACAAGCAACTTTGTAAAAAATATTATGACAATCACCCCAACCTGGGATCTCTTTGTAATCGTATTCTTCGTAGTCATTATTGCCTATTCATACATTATAGGTAGAAACAGTACGATCAAAGTAATTCTCTCTTCATATATAGCAATTCTCGCCTCAAACGGCATTGGAAATTTTCTGAATCAATTTCTTGTAGACAGACCTTTCATTCAGTTTTTGCCGGAAAATTATGGAATAGATTCTATGTCAGTATTAAAAATAAGCATATTCATAGTTATTACCCTTTTACTGGTTCTTCGTGGCGCATTCACCGTACGTACGGGAAATCAGCAATCCAGATTAATTTCACTTTTCATGAATTTAATTTACGGATTTCTAAGTGCCGGACTAATAGTAAGCACCCTAATGATTTACCTCACCGGTGGAAGCGCGGATATAATAGCGGGTACCGGAGAAACATTAACACAAGTTACAAATATCGAATTCACCTCCCCCGTAATTTCAATGATGATCAAGAACTATAGCATCTGGTTTTCACTACCGGCAATAATATTCATGATCTCATCTTTTATTTCAACAGAAAACACAGAATCAATAGCTGAAAATGAATAACACTCTAATAATAAAAAAGGTACTTCATATCTTATTGATTGCTACATATGCAACACTGATATTGTGTTTATTTGGTTATACAATTTTCAAGGTACATGGATTTACCTACAATATTGAAAAAAATGAAATACAGCTTACCAGTGTAATAGATATTACGACTTATCCGCGTGGTGCAGAAATATGTCTAGATGGTGGAAAATACAATGAAAAAACAAATACGATCATTAGACCCGAACCGGGAAAACATACTATTACTTTTAAAAAAGAGGGATTTGCTACTTTTGAAAAGGAAATCAGCGTATTAACAAAAGAGGCGACTCAATTGGAAATTTTATTACTTCCTAATTACAGGATCAAAGTTCCAAAAACATTATTGAAAAATGTTCACCTTATAGAAATAAATCCCTTCGATAAAAACACCGCCGCTTTGGTGGACAATGAGCACAACAGAATAGTTATTTATGACATGAATAAAGAAAAAATAATAGATATTGCTCCAACTTCAGACAAAATTCTACAAATAAAATGGTACGAAAGCGAAATTATTGCTTACCAACTTGAGGATCGTTCAATTCAGACTTATAATATTTGGAATAAAAAACAGATCTCAAAACCACTTTCAACAAATAATTTTAGAAAATACTTCGGTGATAACACTCGTTTTGAACTTTCTAGAACACTACCTTTCCTAAAAGGAAGAACAATAGAAAACTTTTATCTGAACTGGCAAAAACAAGTAATAATATTAAACGACAATTACACCATTAGTAGCTGCAATATTCAGAAAGAAACATGTCAAACTCTTATTCGCTTCTCAGATCCCATCATCAAGACTATTTATATAAAGGATCAGGGAATCCTTATTCAACATGAAGACAGAATCCAATACTATGATTATGAAGAAGCCAGGGAATTGATTCCGCTAAACAATTCCATTGAGATTGAATATCTTCCAAAAACCAAAGAAATCCTCTTCACCTCCAAAGGAACACTTTCACGCTGGCAAGTATTCTATAATTAGAAAAAGTCTTCACTTTGTTCCGAGAAATTGCTACTCTTCGGAACGCATTTCTCGCAATTATTTAGGGCGCTTAGCTCAGTTGGTTAGAGCGTCTGGTTTACACCCAGAAGGTCGTAGGTTCGACTCCTACAGCGCCCACCATTTTTTATCTTCTATCGATTTAGAGCGTCTGTCCGCCTGAGGCGGACCAGAAGGTCGTAGGTTCGATTCCTACAGCGCCCACCATTCGACTCCCCCGTAAAGCGAGATTGCTCATGGTCTTCCACCATAGAATCAAAAAACGAGGAGAATACCCTGAACGGAATGTAATACAGTTGAAGGGCAGAGATTTATAAATAAATCTCCTTTTAATCTTGTCCCCATCCTTACTTTTTCCTTCAAAGCTAAGATTTTCCAATTATCTATTTCAACTACAGGAAAAATAAATATAATATAACTAATATATAACCAAATTTTTATGAATAACCTTGTCAGGCGTATCATTGTCGCTACCATAGTCGGTCTCCTTTGTGGCGTCTGGAATCACTACAACATGGTGATGCTTGGAGGTACACAGGTGCCCTTAGCAATAACCATTAGCATGATAGGAAGTTTCGGAATTATTGGATTCACCATAGGTATATCCATCTTAAAGATAAAATGGATCTGGCACGGAGCCCTTATAGGAATAATTGGAAATCTCCCGGCCTCACTGCCTTTAACATTACTTGGAGATATCAGACCATTTCTAATCATCTCCCTCCTTGGTATGTTTTATGGAGTTATTATTGAACTCTTTACTACGGTGATTTTTAGACTAAAAAGATAAATATTACAAAGTAACAGGCAACAGTAAAAACTCTTTCGTTTCCGAAGGAGTTTTTATTTGCTTTCTAGTTGGCCGAATATCCTCCTGTCCCCACTCGCACTACTTTTTTCTTCGCGTTGTATTGCGAATAAATCTCCTCATCCTTTTCCTGTCCATCGTTATACGTAATCTTTCTATTCCAAAGTATTAGCTTTCCATACGACCCATTTGCCTCAACTTTCTCATAGCCAATCGGAAGATTTGAATCTTCAATATATTCGGTACCTATCCATTTATTATCAAGATAATGCGGACCATCAACAGCCACTTCCCTGCCATCGGATGTTCCATATATCTGTACTACCGCATCCAAATTTTCATCATCCGTATAAGTCTGAACCAGGAGATAATGTGGTGAATCGTTTTTTATGCGTAAATCTTTTCCGCGCCATGTACCATATCCGGGATAGATGGTCGCATCCAGTCCGTCTTGATAAGCGGTATAATAATGTACATACAGGCTATGAGGATATCTTTCAAGAATTTCATAGCCGCCGTTAAAAAATGCTCTATACACCGTAGTGGAAACCTGACAAAGCCCGCCTCCGGGAACCTTCTTCACTCCACCTCCAAATATCGCAAGCTCATTTTTATATCCCGCCTCATTCGTAACCGGCATCACGTGTTCATTGTAAGATAAAACTTCACCCGGAGCCAAAACACGATTATGAAACTTATTCAAACCCAATTTCACATTATAAATTCTTTCGGGAGAAGATGTCGCGTAATTGGAAAAGCCCGCGCTTATCTTCTGTGAAAATTCAAAGGGCGATCCAACGGGGGTGATAATTTTTGAAGGAATTTTTTCGGCTACAATTTTTGTTTCGGTAATTTCATTTTTTACATTTGAAATAATATTTTTAAGGGTTGTTGAAGCATCTATTTTTAAACCATCCCGCGCAAAACCTTCAGTATCGGCATATAGTTTTCCGTTTATTTCTTCAAAAGATTCAATCTGAACATTCTGCACCTCTCTCTCAACCAGAGGAGATATTTCATCGATAATTCTCTGTAAAATCATTACTTCATTTAAAGCAACTTCCCACTTCTCATTATTGCTCTTTGTAATTAGGAGCCAGTTCTGATTATCGCTAAAATTAATTGGAAACTTCTGATCCTTATCTCCTACTTTAGTTATTAAGTAATGCATCTTTTCAGTAAGCTTCCTCACCTCGGGAAGAAGCCATTCGGCTTCATCTGTAATAAAGCTCGGATATTCTGCATATGTATCCAAAGAAAATTCTTTTTTCCCAATAATTAAAAGAGAGTTTTCAATTCTGCCAATTAGTTCATCCACATCCGCATCGTACCCAATCTCGCTTGGCAACACTTTCCACTTATTATTTTCCACTACTATTTGTGCATTACGAAAGTCCTTCAGCTCATCAATCCTTTCATAAATTACCTTCTCGGCAAAATCTTTATCAAAAGTAATAATTGTTTTAAATTCCTTATTTTTCAATAAGCTGCTGATAACCGAAGCATAGTATTCCATTCCATTTTCATGTAAGTTGGCTATTTCCTGAATGGTTTTATCAACATCATAAACAATTCCCAACTCTTCCGACTGAAAAGAATAAGGTTTCTCATGAACAGTAACAACAATGGCCGCCTCTTTGAACTCATCAACGTGCTGAACAACAAAGTCCTTAAAAACCTCAACATCCATCCCGCCAATATCAATTCCATCCAATTTGGCATTTGCATAAATAGCACTTCCGGAATAGGCAAACGCTATAAAAATATACGAACAAACAAACACAATTAAAAGCGCTGAGAAGGTTAGAATTGATACTTTTAAATAACGGGGCGAAAGTGCAAAAATGAACATTTTATTTATTTATATTTATTTATATTAACTAATTATAATATAAATTAATCATTATGTCAATACCCTTTTTTCTTTTAATTGATAGGGTTTTTCCTTATACTCTTTATAAATTTCTTCCCATGAATATTTTACTCCCCATCCTGGCTTTGTTATTTTTACTGATCATAGTTGGTGGCTTTTCCGTCACAATTTATTACGCGGTTTTTTATGTTCCCTACGTCCCCACTCCCAAAAAAATTGCAAAAAAAATGATAGAAGTTGCAAATTTAAAAAAGAAACAAAGAGTCTTTGACCTCGGTGCCGGTGACGGACGCATTATAATTTATGCGGATAAAAAAGGATGCATATCCACAGGTTTTGAACTGTCGTGGCTACCATTTATTCTGGCAAAAATAAATATTTTGATACAAAGATCAAAAGCGAAAATCTATCGTAAAAATTTTCTCAAAAAATCACTGGAAAATGTGGACTGTGTCTTTTGTTATCTCTGGCCAAGTGTCATGAAAAAACTTCAGGCTAAATTCGAAAAAGAAATGAAAAAGGGATCAAAGGTGGTTTCTTATTGTTTCCCCGTAAAAAATTGGAAACCGATCAGAAAAGTCCCGACAATTAAAGGAAGAGGTGATGCTTTTTTAATCTACATCTACGAAATCGGCAAAAGTAATAATTAATAAATAATAA
>DAOVYC010000059.1 GCA_030635805.1 bacterium
CTGCGGCGTAGATTCGAGAAACATTCGTCCGGGCATTATTGTCAACAATCACTTCACCCTTTTCATTCAGCTCCACCCCAAGATCTTTCACTAGCTCGTTCCGGGGTAAATATCCTATGGCAATAAAAACCCCATCCAACTCCAGTTCGCCACCGGTATCAAACTTCACTTTCTCCAACTTATTCTCACCCACAAACTCAATAACATTTGTATTGTTTATCACTTCAATTTTTGGATTAGCCTCCATTCTTTTTCTATTGATCGGTTCCGGATGAACATCTTGGCCACGATAAATAATATAAACCTTGTCCGCATGTTCTGCCAGAAACAAAGACTCCTTCACCGCACTATCTGATCCGCCAACTATTGCCACTGTTTTTTCTTTAAAAAAAGGACCGTCGCAAATAGCGCAGTAAGAAATCCCTTTGTTAGCCAATTTCTCTTCACCGGAAACTCCCAGTTCTTTGTGTCTGCTACCGGTAGCAATCAAAAGGGTTTTACCCTCCCACTTCTCTTCACCGGCTTGGATCAAAAAACCGTTATCGGTTTTTTCAATCTTGGTTACTTGCTTCTGAACGATTTCTACTCCCATCGATTCTGCATGTTTTTTTATATTTTGACCCAATTCCATCCCGGTCAGACTCAAAAATCCCGGATAATTTTCCACAATATGAGTTTGGGTAATAGTTCCGCCCATCATTTCACCTACTACCAACGTTTTCATTCCAAAACGCGCCGAGTAAATAGAGGCGGACAAACCGCTCACTCCGGTACCGATTACTATAAAATCATACATGAAACATAGAGCTTAAAACTTGAAACTAGGGTTTACTGCTTACCGCTTTTAAGACACCAGTTTTCCGAAATTCTCCAACTCCGGATAGTACTGCTTAATCTGCACAGGGGAGTAATTAAATATTCCGTTGATTGACGAGAGCGGAGGGGATATTTCTTTCAGGGTAAGCCCATGGCAGGATTTCAATTCGTGAAATAATTTAGAACTTGTACAGGGAAGTATTGATTTAAAAAGTTCCTGTATTTCATCGCTGTTTTTCACTCCAATTACTCCAATGCTTCCATCTTTTTGACGCCATAAATTTATATCAAAATCAGGAAGTAATTCATAAATATTCAAAATATTTTTATATTCCAAAATAACAGACATGGGTTGTACGACCAGAATCTCTTTATATTTAAGCTTGAGAAGCTTCAAAATGGCATAAGCCATGCCAATGGGTTGTTCATATTTTTCATACGGAAGGGTCTTTTTAAATCTTAACTTGTGGACATCTTTCATTTGAACAAAATTAACCTTTTGTCCTCTTTTCAGTGGAGAGTAGAAAAAATAATAATCGTAAGCTTTTTGCTTGGGATTAAAATACTTAAGCATATCCAAAATAAGAGCCCTCTCTATCTTTTTGGCATCATTTTGGTTTCCGGTTATTCGAACCAGTGACTTATTTGGTTCAAGCGAGGCGATAGGTAGTTGAGAAAAAAATATCAACGCCCGATCCTTTGGAACAATGTTTGGCATAAGACTTAATTACTAAGAAAACTATACTAGAATGTCGTCCAGATCTCAAACAAATATAGCTTATAGCTGGTAGCTAGTAGCTTCTTAGTAGGTCTACAGGCTACAAGCTAAGAAGTTACAAGCTAAAAAGCTAATCTTGGCAAGAATTTTTACCACATTTACTATTGACCAAATCTTCCTCACTGGTATATCTTGGGACATGCGCTCAAGGAGCACACAACATCTTGTGTGTCCTCTGGAAATTCAATGGTTACGGCAGAAATCACATAGTAACGCCGTTTAATACTAATATTCCTGGAAAAGTGTACGTTTTTTCTATCCCCCTATTATTTAAAATAAATAAGATATGACCACAGTTTCCACACAAAAGCAAGTATCCGAAAAAACTTCTGCAAAAACTATCCGTAAACCATCAAATCTGATTAAAAATTATCAATCAGATCTTAAAGAAAACTACAAAAAAAATGGTCTAAAATTTGATCGTATTTACACTAAAAAGGGGATACATCCTTTTGATGCAATTGAGTGGGAAAAAAGAGATGCCGTTATCAAAAACATGAAAGGAGAAACGGTTTACGAGCAGAAAAACGTCGAAGTTCCAAAATCTTGGTCAATCAACGCCACCAAAATTACCGTTTCAAAATACTTTTACGGGAAAGGAAACACCAGAGAAAACAGTGTTAAACAACTGGTAGACCGTGTTACTCGCACCATGGCCGATTGGGGCAAAGAAGACGGTTATTTTGCCAGTGAAAAAGATGCCGAAACTTTTTACAACGAACTCACTTACCTCTGTCTAAATCAGTATGGTGCCTTCAACAGCCCGGTTTGGTTTAATTGCGGAGTACACAGATATGATACCGGATCGGGAACGGGAAGATATTATTGGAACACGGAAAAACAGGAAGTTTTGGAAGCAGGCGACAATTATACTCATCCTCAATGCTCAGCCTGCTTCATTAATTCCGTAAAGGATACCATGAGCTCCATCTTAGGGCTTACTAAAACAGAAGGAATGCTTTTTAAATTCGGTTCCGGCGCCGGTGTAAATCTTTCCCCGATTCGTTCTTCCATGGAAGCTCTTAGCGGAGGAGGGGAGGCTTCGGGTCCGGTATCCTTCATGAAAGGATTCGATGCTTTTGCCGGAGTTATAAAGTCCGGTGGTAAAACTCGCCGGGCGGCCAAAATGATCTGTATGGATATTTCCCATCCGGACATTATGGAATTCATCGAATGCAAAGAAAAAGAAGAGAAAAAAATTCACGCTCTCATAGCGGCCGGATATGACGGTTCATTTGACGGTGAGGCCTATAAATCTGTTTTCTTCCAAAACGCTAATCATAGCATCCGGGTTACCGATAAATTTATGGAACTCTGCGAAAATAACCAAAATTGGAACACAAAAGCCATTTCAGATGGAAGAACCATAGAAAGTAAACCCGCCTTTGATTATCTCAAGAAAATTTCCGAAGCCACCTGGAGATGTGGCGACCCGGGATTGCAGTACGATACTACCATCAACGACTGGCACACTTGTTCCGCCACGGATCGTATCTACGCCAGCAACCCCTGCAGTGAATATATGTTTCTCAATGATTCGGCCTGTAACCTGGCCTCCCTCAATCTTATGAAATTCAGAAAAGACAACGGAACTTTCGATACCGAAAAATTCAGACATGCCGTAAGATTATTCACTACCGCTCAAGAGATTATTGTCGATCGTGCCAGCTATCCTGTAAAAAATATTGCTCAAAATAGTCACGACTATCGACCGCTCGGACTTGGTTATGCCAATATCGGTTCGCTTCTTATGTCTTTTGGTCTTCCTTATGACAGTGAGGCGGGAAGGGCTTGGGCGGCCGGTATTACCGCCATTCTCACCGGGGAATCTTATCATCAATCAGCAATAATGGCTCGGGCTTTAGGTTCATTTCCATATTATAAAAAAAATGAAAAAAGCATCACAAGAGTCATGAAAAAACACCAGAAAGCTCTAAATAATATCAAGAAAGAATATGTTCAAAAAGATATCATTACCACCGCCCAAAAATGCTGGGATGATGTTATTGAATTAAATGAAAAATACGGGCTTCGAAACGCCCAGGCTTCTGTTCTAGCTCCCACCGGCACCATCGGTCTCATGATGGATTGTGCTACTACCGGCATTGAACCCGAACTGGCTCTCGTAAAATATAAAAGTCTTATCGGCGGAGGTAATATGAAATTTGTTAATACTACAGTAGTTCAAGCTCTCACCAGGCTAAATTACACCGGCAGTCAAATCAAAGAAATTAGCAAACATATCGAAAGTAAAGACACCATTGAAGGGGCCCCTCACTTAAAAAAAGAAGACTTATTTGTTTTTGATTGTGCCTTTAAACCATTGAACGGTAAGCGTTTTATTCACTACATGGGGCACATTCAAATGATGGCCGCTGTTCAGCCGTTTATTTCCGGAGCTATTTCTAAAACCGTGAACATGCCGGAAGAATCTACCGTAGACGATATCATCGATGCCTACACTCAAGGTTGGAAACTGAGCATCAAAGCTCTCGCTATTTATCGTGATGGGTCTAAGGGTGCTCAACCGCTTAGTACCAAGAAAACGGAGACAAAATCAGAATCAGAAAAAAAAGCCGTCATTGGTCCCTATCGAAAAAAACTTGAAGATGAAAGAAGGTCTATCACCCATAAATTCTCTGTTGGAGGTCACAAAGGATATATTACGGTCGGTATGTATGAAAACGGTCAACCGGGTGAAATCTTTATTACCATGGCCAAAGAGGGAAGTACCATCTCCGGACTTATGGATGCCTTTGCTACTTCCACTTCTCTCAACCTTCAGTACGGTGTACCCCTCAAAATCCTCATCAACAAATTCTCCCACGTTCGTTTTGAGCCAAGTGGATTTACCAACAACAAAGAAATTCCCATGGTAAAATCCGTTATGGACTATATTTTCCGCTGGCTAGCTCTTAAATTTCTTCCCCGGGAAGAAGCCAGTGAATTTCATACCGCTATAAGAATCAAAGACAAAATCAACGAAATAGACAAAAATTCATCCTCCGACGTGTCCTCCGAAACTTTAGTGAAGGAGGAAAAACAAGAATACGCCGAGCCAATAACTTTCAAAAATCACGAAGACGCTATTGCTTGTCACATCTGTGGCTCAACCATGATTCGCAACGGATCTTGTTACAAATGTGACAACTGTGGAGCTACAAGCGGGTGTTCCTAGAAATGTGATTTATCACACCAAAAGAAGTGTAGGCGTTCATTAATTTGAACGCCTTTCTTTACCTCCCTTATTTGACTAGATAAATCATCACAGTATAATCACACAGTGTCTAAATTAGTAGACAAATACTATGACTAAAGAACCATTCATCGGAGAGGAGAAATCTCAGGAGAAAGAATCTCAAAAGGGAATAGAACAAATTCTAAAAGAGGCTTCCTCAGAAAAACTCCTTTCCAATAAAGAGTATAATCGGCTTATTCAAGAAGTAAAAAAAAAGGAAGATATTAATAACATTCGTAATAAAATTTTTGAAATTACCCAGACGGCAAGAAAAGCAACCGAGGAATATACTAAAAAAATGAACGATAGCGTTAAGAATAAGATTTTAACAGAAGAGGATGCCGAAGAGGGTATGAAAATTTTTCAAGAGAGTGATGTCGAAACAAAAGAACGTGTTTTCGTAGAAACAATGAACGAACGGGTA
>DAOVYC010000026.1 GCA_030635805.1 bacterium
AATAACAGATCTGGAAAACAATCGAACAACCACAACTGCTTATCGGGAAGCTTTACTCAGTTATCGAGGAGAAGAGAATATAAAAAAAGACCTCATTGATGAACTCAATGAAAAAATTGAAGAAATAAACAAACAAATTAAAGAAATCCGTGAAAAATTACCCTCGGAAACCCTCGAAAACCCTGCAGACAACGGACTCGCTCACCTAAACAGAGAAATGATTGTCAAAAAAACTCGTCTAGAATCTGTAAAAAATGTTCGCTTAAGTATGAAACTTCATGCAAGTGCTCAGGATCTTGTAGCAGAATTTCGAAGCGTACCTGATGAAATTAATAACCTTATAAAGAAACTATCGCCTCTTGGCGACAACAATGAGAATTCAATTCAAACAAGAATTAATGATATCAATGTCATTACAAAAAAAATTAATAGTGCCAACACAAATATTGCAAATATTAATCTGCAGATAGAAAAAAATAATTTAGCTCTCACGGGACTCAATCTAATAACTCAATCGGAAGATCAAGATCGGATTACTGAACTTCAAGAATCCATAACAAAAATGCAAAATGAACTAGCAGAATTTGAAGCTGCACTCAAAAAAATGGAAGAAGAAAAACAGGAATTGGAAATTGATGTAATAAATAAATCAATTATATTAATGAATGAAAAAATTGGAATACTGGAAGAAGAAAACGAAAAAGAGAAAACCAGTCCTTCACAAGAAGAAATTAACAAAATGAGTATTCAAGAAATTACAGAGACTATTAAGACAATATCATCTGAAATCAATCTATTAGAATCACAAAAGAAAACCATAAAACTCAAAGGGGTAACCAATCTTGTGAATAAATTGGATGATAAAACCCTTTTTGATAAAAAAATAACTGAATTGGAAAATTCAATAACGCAAATAACAAAAAAAACTGATGACAATATCAGATCACTCCAAGCCACCACAAAAATTCTCGAAACAAGAAAAGCAAAATTAGAAGAATCACTTAATTTTTCAGGTTATCGACCATCAGGTGCTCTGAAAAATCTTGATGATACTATAAAACCAGATATCAAAAATTTACTTATACTTGCCGAACTAAACAATAAACTTGATGGAATTAAAGGTTTTGAAAAAAAGAATGGTTACTTTGAATTAGATCTTAGCAAATTTTCAGGTTCCGAAACATTAGATTTAGATCTTGATATCTTAAAAGATCTATCAGCAACAAAAAATATTCGCATTAAATGCGAAGGAACAAAAATAAAAAGTCTTGTGCTGAAAGGAAGTATCAGCAATCTTGAAATTACAGGACTTAATATCACAGAAGAAAGTGAGTCTATCGATTTAAATGATTTATACGCAAACAACATTAAACTAAAAGGTGAAAATATAAGTCTAGGTAAAATCAAATTAAAAAAGAAGATAGGGAATTTTGAAATTGAGACAACAGAACAAAAATATGAAAAACCGGGCGATATGAGACAAAGTAACCTAAGACCTTTTAGGAATCGTGTTACCGGAACATTAAAAATAAATGGAAAAACATACTGGGTAGAATCTATCAATAATAATACTCGACCTTATAGAGACCCAACACCAAAAGATTAATTTCTCAAATAGAAATAATACAAGTAACCCCGTGACGTCGACACCAGTACCCATTAAAACCGGAATTTACAATCCTCATGAAAACTCTTCTCTCTTACATCCTCCTGACCCTTATCCTTGTAACGACACTCTCCGTGTCGGCAAATTTTGCCAGCGCCGAAGATGATGGCAAACTGATTTACATTCCCATTACGGAAAACTTTATTGGAATAGGCGAGGATCGCAAAATCACAGTTGATGAGACCGAACTGCCTATAAAAAACTGCCAGGAATTATTCAGCGGTATCCAAAAAAACCTTCCCCCGGGATCATCCCAGCGTACCTTCATCGATAGTTACGAATGAAAGAACGGCAAAGGACTTTGGAAAGAATATCCTAAGTGTTTTGTCACCGGTACAACCGGTGTTGGCATAATCAGTAATTATCTCGCCACTATTTACCAGTGGCTCGCCGGTCTGGTGGGTGGTGTGGCGGTACTTATGATTATTATTGGCGGAGTCCAGATTGCCACCGGTGGCGGAGATCAAAACAACGTTACCGAGGGTAAAACCAAGATCATGCAGGCTCTTGCCGGTCTGGTCATTCTCTTCCTCTCCGGACTAATCCTCTACACCATCAACCCAACCTTTTATCAGTAGACATGAAATTAAAAAATAAAATATTGGTAAGTTTCATTTTGTTGCTAAGCATCATTTTTGTACCGAATGTTTTTGCCGATACTTCTTTTCAGATGATCGACCCGGAATCATCAGCTACTTCCAAGGCTACCCCACCACACATTTACGCCCCCGCCGTAGATAAAGATGGCCAAAAAATCGGCACTCTTCCCACACCCACGGGTAGTTACAGTAACATTGTTACCAAAGAAGTTGCTTTGGATGAAACAATCGTAAAGATAATTAATCAGACTTCAAACGTTTTTATCGGTTTTTCAGTATTATTCATTATCGTTGCCGGTATCCAATACGTACTTGCTCAGGGAGATGAGGAGAAAATAAAAAAAGCTCACAAGTCTATCTTATGGTCCGCTTTAGGCGTAATCCTGGTAATGCTTTCGTATACAATTATATTTATAATTAGCACCGTATTTTAATCATGAAAAAGATTATAATATTATTGGCCCTTCTTACTATTAGCGGAAATTGCCTGCTTTTCTCCAACACTTCGCATGCTAAAATAGACATAATCACCGGCGAAAAGATGGAAGAGGAGAAAGTAGAACCAAGTGGCCCCTTAACAAAAACTCACATTCCTGTTCCATTTAAACCAATTATTGAGAGCGTCCCTATCGACATCACATCATCAGAAGGAAAAGCTTTACCGCAAGTAAAAATTGGAGACCAATCGGTGCCAATATTTGACATTACTACCGATGGAATGCGATTTATAATTACAGTCATATTTTTTATCGCCGGACCACTCACCCTTATCATGCTTGTTTACAGCGGAATTAAGCTGATAGTTATGCCGGAAAACGAAGAAGAACAAGCTCGCACCAAAAGAACTCTTATTTTTTCCGCCATCGGCCTTCTGGTCATTGCCTTCTCGTATGCCCTGGTTCAAAATATTCTTAAGATCTTTTAGCCCTGTTCCCATTCCTGATTCGTAATTCATTATTCCCATTCCAGTCATGAACCTCATTCTAAAAAAACTCCCGGCTCTCCTGACCATTGCCATTGTATTCACCCTCAATACAGCATCTGCTTTAGCTAAAGTCGGTCTTTCAGATACATCCATTGGTCATGGTGACGGTATTCCGAGCCATGTACCAAAAATAGGAGGGGCGGACGAAATTGGAATTAATACTACTACCGCCGAACAAAGTGTTGGTATCATTATGGAAAAATTCACAAATATCCTCTTCATGTTCGCCGGCGCCGTCGCCATCTATTTCATCCTCATCGCCGGTTTAAAACTCATAACCGCCCGTGGTGAAGAAGAAAAAGTCACCAAAGCCCACCAGATGTTATTCTGGTCTATCCTCGGATTCCTTTTGGTGATCCTCTCCTACGCTCTGGTTGTCAATGTTACCGCCTTTGTCTACAGATCCTTAGGCAGATAGTACATATCCTGCAAGAGAATTCTATATTTTACATATAGACATACCATCGGTATGTCTCTACGTATTGGACAAAATATACAGAATTCCACTAGAAAACTTCTTCCCGCTCCTTCCGCTCCTTCCGCTCGTTACCATCCTTTTTTTGCTATCGCCGCCCGTGCCGCGGCTTGTTCCGCGTTTTGTTTACTCCCTCCGTCTCCTTCACCTATCAACTCATCTTTGATGTAAACTCCCATGGTAAAAATCTTATCATGATCCGGCCCCTCTTCATTAAGAACTTTATATTCCGGAGTTACCCCCGCTTTCTCCTGAGCCTGTTCCTGAAAATGCGACTTCGCGTCTATATATAATTTCTTTTCCAAAATCTCATCTAAATAACAAAGGATGAAATCCTGAATAAAATTCTGACAAATTATGTAACCTTCGGTTAAGTACAAATAACCAATAAATGCTTCTACCGAATTCGCCAAGATGTAATCCTTCTCTCTCCCCCCACCTTTTTCCTCTCCATGTGAAAGGTACAAAAACTCTCCCATTTTCAGCTTCTTTGCCACTTTGGCAAGCATTTCTCCCCGCACCAGCGCACTTCTCCAGTTGGTCATTTCTCCTTCGGTATTGTTGTAATTACGATAAAGATAATCCGTCACGATCAGTTCCAGTACCGCGTCTCCCAGAAACTCAAGTCGCTCGTTATGCGAAATATTCTTACCCTTGTTTTCATTCACATACGATCGGTGAACAAAAACCTGCTTTAACAATTCAGGTTTCTTGAGGGCAACCCCCAACATTTTTTCAAAGTGTTCTTGTAAATCTAGCATATGGTAGGTTTTAGGTTTTAGGTTTTAATTCCTTCCGCTCCTTCCGCTCGTCCCGCTCTTGCGCCCCCTTCGAAACCGCACTCAGCACCCCATTTATAAACTTCCCGCTATTTTCACTTCCGTATCCTTTTGCCAATTCCACCGCCTCATTAATAATCACCGCTACCGGAGTATCGGTAAAAAGAATTTCATAAATTCCCACATAAAGAATCGCTCGATCTATGTTTGCTATTCTAAAAAGTGGCCAGTCCGGCGCGTGCTGCATAATTTTTGCCTGTAGCATCGGTAAACAATCCACAACTCCTTTCACCAACGACTTTTCAAATTCATCTACTTTTTTCTGCTTCGAAAAACTATTCACCAGATAATCGAGTATTTCCAAAGCACCTTTTTTCTGATCTCTTTGTTCCCATTCAAACAAAGCTTGCATTGCCATTATTCGCTTGAAATGCCGATTCGCACTCATGATGATTTTACGTAAAAGATCTGCTGATGTGCAGTATAGCCATAGTTATCACTTATGCAAGAATAAGCTGTAATCAGTAAGTTTACCTCAGCTAGATCAGAAACTAATAAACAATAAATTCTAGTGAATTCGTTAATTTTATAATCTTGAATTTTGTAATTAAGTTATTCAGTTTCCAGCATCACCGAAGTTGTCTTCTGATTCTGAATCTCCACTATAAAACTTTTCTGACTAACCCCATCCTCGGAAAAAACCTGCACACTATAAAATCCCACCGGCAACGTCACCAAAAAACTTCCGTCTTCATCGGTCTCCACTGTCCGGAGCAAAACATCAGCATCCAAGGTCACCTGCGCATCTTCATTATCACTGGTAGGAAGAAGCTCATTCTCCTTCGTGGAATATATTTGTACTTCGGCTTTTGACACCGGAGTTTCTCCGTCATTTTCAACGGTATAGCCTACCAGTTTTCCTCTCGATCCAACCAAACCTCCCTTGATCAGACGATACATCAAATCGGCCACCTCATCACGTGTCATTTCCGCGTCCGACAACACCCTATCATTCTCATCAGCGTCAAAAAGATTATTTGCATAGGCAAAGGCCATGTAATTCGTAAACCAGGTATCTTTCATAACATCACTATAATTATTTGTCAGATCGGAAGTTTCCACATTTATCTTATTTATTTCCAAAGCAATTTTTAAAGCCGCTACTCTATTTACAGGTTGATCCGGTTTATAGTTACCATCCGGATTACCTTTAATGATTCCTCCGTCCTTGGCAAAACGAACATATTTCGCATACCACTGATCGGAAGGAACATCCAAGAATCCAGTATCAACATTACCGCCAATATCCGGAACCTCGATATTGCTTCCCAGAAAAAATATTTTTAAAACCTGCGCTCGGGTTACGGGACTCTTTGGGTAAAATAAACTTTTTCCCGTAACATCATCCTCATAGCCTCGAACAACACCATGTTTTCGAAGATAATTTATAGCAATACTTTTCGAATCACTGGGCAACACATCATCAAAATATTGAACCGTGGAAAGATAATTTTCCCCCACGAAAATTCGAACCGCATCAGCTTCACTTCTTATTCCGTTTTCACTTACCACTACCAAATTAAATCTATAAACACCGGAAGCCGGAGGTGTGAACACCGGACGAGTAATGTCACTCGTATCATAAATAACCTCAGAAACAGGTCCTTCCACCAGCGTCCACTCAAAAACATCACCATCATTAAATATCGAATTGAGACCATTTAGGGTTACCGGAACACTTTCAATTATATATTGATCTTCCCCCGCATTAGCCATTGGAAAAGACATGGATTCTTTGTAAGCCTCAAACTCCCACCATTTTGTAATCAAATCCGGTTCAATTGGTAACGGCGCAATCATATATCCCTGCGAATCCAATCGAGTCATTCGCTCTTTCGATAATATCAAATTTTGCCCGGTCTTTTCATGAAGCACGGAAACATTACCATCCAAAACTTTCACCGCTAAATCGTCATGCTCGGGTGAAATATACAAAAGAAACTCCCCTTCGGAAGATTCCAGAGACAACGATCCGAGAGAAATCGAAAAATCATCTCCTCCTTTCAAAACTTTTACCCAGACACTTCCCTGATCCAATTCCAAAGCACTCTCCACCTTCAATTTTGAAAAAGGACGGAAATAAATATAGTATGAAGACATTGCCACTCGTGCTCCAAAATAATCTCCATCCACCAAAATATCCGAATTCGAGACCACCACATTTTTCTGATACTCATCACTCTCGTTCACTATTTCACTTACTTCCCCGCCCCGAAAAACTTTCACCTGTGATGCTGGCGGTAAAATAAAATTAACTATCAGTTCTTCCGCCTGAGCCTGAACCTGAGCTAAAGAACTCAGGAACAATACGACTAAAGACAATAGGACTGGAATCTTCTTCATAATAACTGATTAACTGTTTTGCTAGTCCGAGGATACTACATTCTGTTCCCCTAATAAATAATAATTAATAGTTAATAAATAATATTTTGTTTGCTTTTTTGTAAAAAAAAGAGCAAAATATAACCACTTTTCCCAAAAATATGCTCCTAGACGGCAAAAAAACAGCAAAAAATGTCCTAAAAAGAGTAAAACCACGCCTTGAAAAGTTAAAAAAGCAAAATATCAATCCGAAAATGGCTATTATCATGGTGGGCAAGAATCCCGCCTCTTTATCCTATATCCGCCAAAAAAGAAAATTTTGTGAATCTGTTGGCGTCCTTTATGAACAACGGGATTTTGAAGAAAATATTACAACAAAAGAACTTATCAAAGAAATTGAAGATATAAATAAAAACAATTCAATCCACGGGGTAATAGTCCAGCTCCCCTTGCCGGAACAGGTCAATGCTCCTCTTCTTTTTCGGGCTATCGACCCCGGAAAAGACGTTGATGGATTTACCGCCTACAACATCGGTAAAATGTTTCTCAGTAAAGATTTTGAGCATCTCCCCCCTGCTACTCCAAAAGGAATTATTACCCTCTTGGATGAATATCAGATTAATGTTGAAGGTAAAGAGGTGGTCGTAGTTGGTCATTCCAACATCGTTGGAAAACCTATCGCCATCATGCTCCTCAATAGAGGAGCTACTGTTACCGTTTGTCATCTCAAAACCAAGGATTTGAAGGAACACGTTAAAAAAGCGGATATAGTTATAGTCGCGGCCGGTAAAGTTAATCTTATTACGGCCGACATGGTTAAAGATGGTGTTGTTATCATCGACGTCGGAATCAATAAGATTAATGACCCCGATAAAGAAAAAG
>DAOVYC010000117.1 GCA_030635805.1 bacterium
AAATGAAATTCGCTCTCAGTTTGATACGACACCGCGAAAGGTTTGGCATCGATTCTGGGCATCCAGGCCATTATAAACTGACCGGGGCTCGCCTTCAGCGGATACTCCAAAACAAAAGTTTTCAAGTCTTTAGCTTCTTCAATAATTTTCTTGATCGGAACAACGATAGGTTGTTCATGCTTGTCTCCGGGGTATATCATGCTAGATAGTTAGATTTTAGATAATAAGGGTTCTGAAATTTTTGAATTTTTATAATTTTTCAATTTTTAAAACGATTTCTAATATCTGAATTTCTAAAGGTTATTCAGAATTTCCGATTTATCTCCTGTAGCTGCCAAATTAAAAATTAAGATTTATTTCCAAAAATTATAAAAATTCAAAAATTAAAAAATTACAACTCCTTGTGTGCGAGTCCCACAATCTCGTCAAGACTACTGAAGTTGTTTTTCCCCATCCATTCTCCCATCTCATCCGTAATTTTCCTGAAAACTTCTGCTCCTCGATAATAAACTGCTGTCCCAATCCCCACTAAACTTGCTCCCGCCATCATAATTTCCAGTGCATCTCTTCCGTTCGTAATTCCCCCAATCCCCAGAATCGGAATCTTCACCGCCTGATAAACATCAAAAACCGCCTTCACCGCTATCGGCTTAATTGCCGGACCACTCAGTCCTCCCACCTTATTCGCCAGGATCGGCTGAGCCGTTTCGATATTAATCGCCAACCCCGGACCAACCGTATTGATCATCGAAAGAGCATCTGCCCCGGCGTCTTCAATCTCCTTGGCAATGTCCACAATATTGGGGACATTTGGTGATAATTTCACCACGATTGGCTTATCGGTACAGCTTTTCACAATCTTCGTCACTTTCCCCGGAATTCCCGGGCAACAAGCAAAAGGCTTCCCAAACTCGTCTTCCACATTCGGACAGCTAATATTTATTTCCAGAAAATCAGCCTCAGATTTATTCGCCTGTTCCGTAATTTCCTTATATCCATCCACATTCTTGGCAAAAATACTTAAAAACAAAGGATTCTTGCACTGTTTTTTAAAATCAGCGATAGTCTCAATTTCCTCTTTTATCCCCGGATTCGAAAGCCCCACCGCATTCATCATTCCTCCTTCATGGGTAATAATAATTGGATTCGGATGCCCGGTACGTCCTTTCATGTCGGTCGATTTTGTGGTTACCGCCCCCGCTCCCGCCTCAATCACATACCGCATCGAATCGCCGGTTACCCCCAAAACCCCCGAAGCCAGTACGGTTGGATTTGAGAATTTTATTCCGCAGAAAGTTGTGCTTAAATCCATAAACTTATTAATTATTATTTATTACTTATTAATTATTACCACGTCCAGTTTAGAACACAGCTCCTTTTCGGTAAACCGGAAATCTAAAAAATTATGCTTTAATTTTCACGTGTAATTTTAACAAAACACAGTATAATCACGAATGATGTCAATATTAAGATCAGATTCATGCATCTTGCCATTATCATTCCGGTCTACAACGAGTCGAAAGTGATCAAAAAAGTGATTGCCGATTTGCCGGGAAAAATCAAGAATATCGGTAAAATAAGCACCATCATTATCGATGACGGATCTACCGATAAATCCGGAAATATTCTCAAAAATGTCATTCGGAAAAAAGAGAATATTTATCTCCTCCGGCATATCCTCAACAGAGGGCAGGGGGCCGCTGTTCAAACCGGCATAGATGCCGCCAAAAAACTGGAGGCCGATATTGTCGTTACTTTCGACGGAGATGGTCAGCACCATGCCGAAGATATCGCCCACCTCATCCAGCCTATTCTCGCCGGTGAGGCGGACATCGTCAACGGAAGTCGATTTAAAAGGAAGCAGAAAATTCCTTCCGTTCGTCGGTTTTACAACTTTAGCGCCAACCTTATCACCTGGGCCATGTCGGGCTTTTTTCTCTCCGATAGTCAGTCGGGGATGAAGGCTCTAAACAAAAAAGCCATCAAAGAAATTAATATCAAAGCTAATGGGTACGAATTCTGCACTGAACTTATTCGCGAAGCCTCCTGGTATAAATTTCGAATAAAGGAAATTCCCGTACATGTTTCTTATTCCAAATACACCATGAAAAAAGGACAAAGCTTTGCTAACGGCTTAACCACCATTTTTAAACTAGTGATCCGTTCCCTCATGAAATAGATAATCTTATAATCTTGAATTTTGTAATCTTATAATCTTGTAATCTTGTAATAAATAATGGAAAATTTCTCACTCTACCAACTCCTCGTTCCCACCTTCGCGGTTCTCATGATCCTTCGCGCTTTGTCGCACACGGGGAGGGGAGGCAAAACCACTCGTGAATTTATTGCCATTTTTGCTTTTTGGATATTTGTTAGCCTGGTTGCCCTTTTCCCTCATATTTTTGTCGACAAAGTTGCCGCCTTTCTGGGTATTCGCAGCGGGATCAACGCCCTCTTCTTCTTTGGTTTCGTTATCTTATTCTTTATCTCCTTCAGATTACTGGTTTCCGTGGAAGAATCCGAAGTGCGAATCACCGAAATCATTCGCAATATTGCCCTCAAAGATTTTGATGAAACTAATAAACAGTAATTCTATAATCTTCTACCCGCAGGGCATTACATAATATTCCTATTCACTACGTTCATAGCAGTCTTATCTAATAATTTTGAATCTTGAATAAGCTTTCAGTAATCATCCTCAACTACAACTCCGCCAAACTAACGGAAAAATGTTTAGAAAAGTTATACGGCCACGAATCTCGTCATCCGTTCGAGATTATTGTCGTGGACAATAATTCATCACAAAAAGATATTTCCAATATTGTAGAAAAATGGCAAAAAAAAGAGAACATCTCTTTTGTTTTCTCCCCCAAGAATCTCGGCTACGGTCAGGGTAATGAGTTGGGTCTGAAGATCGCTCGCGGAGAATATCTCCTTATTCTCAACCCCGATATCGAAGTTTTTCCGGGGGCTATCGACACTCTCGTGGAATTCCTCGACAAAAATGGTGACGTCGGGCTTGTTGCTCCTCAGCTCATGTACGAAAATGGCATAATTCAGGACTCTTTTCGTAAATTTCCAAAACCTTCAGATATTTTCATCAAACGCACTTTTTTAAAAAAACTAAAATTCTTCAAAAAGCGTCTGGCTCATTCACTCATGTGGCACAAAGATCCGGAAAAAATAGAAGATGTAGATTGGGTTGTTGGCGCCTGTTTACTTATCAGGAAAGGAGCTTTAAAAGACATTAAATATATTTTTGATAAGCGCTTCTTCCTTTTCTTTGAAGATACCGATCTTTGC
>DAOVYC010000019.1 GCA_030635805.1 bacterium
CTCCTGAGCGTTTATAAATAGCACAAATATTGTTGGGAGGCAATTATTTCCCCCAGCAGTTTTTTTGTTACTTTTTTTGCTGCCAAAAAAAGTAAGATAATGCAGTTGGTCCCCAAAAAAACATATGTTTTCTCGACCCCTAAACTAACTCCTCCAGCACCTCCGGATTCGCCAAAGCACTTATATCCCCCAGATCTTCCGACTCTCCTCGCACAATCTTCTTCAATATTCTTCGCATAATTTTCCCACTTCTGGTTTTCGGCAAACCGGAAACAACTCGAATCACAGAAGGCTTGGCTACATGTCCAATCTCCTCCGCCACATAATCCTTCAACTCTTTCTCAATCGTTCCGCTCTTCCCGCTCCCTCCGCTCGTTCCGCTCGTTCCGCTCCCCGAAGGCCCTGAGCTTGTCGAAGGGTTCCCCATCACCACAAACGCATAAATACTTTCCCCTTTTATTTCATCAGGTACCCCCACTACCGCCGCCTCCACCACCGTTTCGTGAGAGACAAGAACATTCTCGATTTCCGCTGTCCCCAGACGATGTCCGGCTACACTCAGAACATCATCAATTCTCCCCGAAATCCAAAAATCCCCATCCTTATCCCTCCGCGCCCCATCCCCGGTTTCATAATACCCGGGGAAACGAGAAAAATATTTCTCCTTAAATTTATTGGCATTTCCGTATACCCCACGCATCATTCCCGGCCAAGATCGCTTAATCATCAGTCTTCCATTTCCCTCACTTTCATTAATTTCTTTTCCTTCGTTGTCCAGCAGAACCGGTTCTATCCCAAAAAACGGTCTTCCCGCGGATCCGGGTTTGATAGGATACGCAGCCGGGAAAGGCATGATTACAAACCCTCCCGTTTCCGTCTGCCAGTAAGTATCTACAACAGGACATTCCCCTTTTCCAACTACATTGTAATACCAAAGCCAGGGGTCCGGATTGATCGGTTCACCAACAGAACCCAAAAGGCGCAAACTGGAAAGATCCTTTCCGTTCGGAAAATCATCACCTTCTTTCTGAAGAACACGAATCAAAGTCGGCGCCGTATAGAAAATAGAGACCTTGTGTCGTTCCACCATATCCCAGGATCGTCCCGCATCCGGATAGGTAAGCACTCCCTCAAAAATTACCGAAGTCGTTCCGCTTAAGAGCGGACCATAAACAATGTAACTATGCCCCGTTATCCAACCAATATCCGCCGTACACCAAAAAACATCATCATCTTTCACGTCAAAAGCATATTTCAAAGTCGTTGCCGCATAAACCATATACCCTCCACACGTATGCAACACTCCTTTTGGTTTTCCCGTACTGCCACTTGT
This sequence comes from bacterium, assembly GCA_030635805.1. GTDB lineage: Bacteria > Patescibacteriota > Gracilibacteria > JAUYGZ01 > DAOVYC01 > DAOVYC01. The sequence goes on from DAOVYC010000019.1 coordinate 1,334, forward strand.
ATAAAGAATGAAAAGGGGATCTTCCGCCTTCATAATTTCCGGCTCACAATCACCCGCGTATTCATCTTTTACCACCTCATCCAGCCAAACATCCCGCCCTTCTTTCATCTTCACTTCCGCATCCGTTCTGCGAATCACAAGAACTTTTTCAACTGAATTACACCCCTCGCTCAACGCTTCATCCACTGCTTCCTTCAGGGGAATTTTCTTCTTCCCCCGTAAACCTTCATTCGCTGTAACAACAAATCTTGCCGAACAATCTTCCGCTCGTTCTTGAATCGACTTCCCGCTATAACCGCCAAAAATCACGTTGTGAATCGCCCCGATTCGCGCACAGGCGAGTAAAAGAAAAATAGTTTCCGGAATCATCGGCGCATAAAAACATATCTTATCCCCCTTCTTCACGCCAAAATCCCGCAGAAAATTTCCATACTTGCAAACCTCTTCATAAACTTGTTTATACGTAAATCTGATAACAGCTTCCTGCCCTTCCGCTCCCTCCGCTCCCTCCGCTCCCTCCGCTCGTCCCGCTCCCTCCGCTCCTGAACCATTCCCCTCCCAAATATATGCCATCTTATCTCCCTTCTCCTCCAAATACCTATCCAAACAATTTACCGTAATATTCAGTTCCGCCCCACTGAACCACTTGACTTTACCTTCCACAAAATCCTCTTCTGAAAGCACCGAATCCCACTTCTTACTCCACACGAATTCCTCCGCAATCTTCCCCCAAAACCCATCCGGATTATCCAGAGATTCTGCATACATTTTCTTGTATTTTTCTTCCGAATCAATATACGCCTGACTAACAAATTTTTCTCCGGCTAAAAATTTTTTATTCATAAAAACAAATTATCAAGTACGGACAAATTGAAATTCGCCCCCTCAGATTATCACACGTACGGGCGAATTGAAATTCGCCTCCTTTTTTCTTCTACTCAAAGGAAAACTCTTGAATTTTTGAAGTGAGGACCTGTTTGAGGAGCGAATATTGAAACGAATTAAAAAGCGACGAGTTCCGCAACGAAAAAATTTAAGTGTTTTCCGCCCCCACCACCCTCCAAACCTCTTCTCTCTGTAATCTCCCCGGAACAGTAAACCCAGCCGCCTTCACATGTCCTCCTCCACCAAACCGGATCGCAACTTCTTGCACATCCACATCGTCGTGAATGGTTCTAAGTGAGCCCTTCACTTTCCCCTGGTCTTCTGTAAGAAGAGAAGCATATTTCACACCCGGAATATATTTTAGATAGTCCACCGCTCCCGCTATATCCTCCCGCTTGGCATCACATTCCATATAGTCACTCTCGGTCAAAGCAGACATTGCGACCCCCTCCTCATTCACCTTAATACGTGAAAAAACTTTGCCCCACAGGCGCATGGTTTTTACCTGCGTCGTTCGAAAAACATGTTTCGTAATTAACGCCATATTCCCCCCTTTTCGTAAAAGTTTCCCGGCTACTTTCATAGCTTCCGGGGTTGAATTTTGATGCATAAAAGAACCTGTATCGGTATAAAGACCGGTAAGAAAACAGGTAGCAATATCCGCTGTAACCTGAAAATCACAAGCTTCAAACAACTCAAGAAGAATCACCGTTGCCGAAGCTTTACCGGTATCAATAATGTTTAAAAATCCAAACTTCGCATTAGCAGGATGATGATCTATATTTATAACCCGTTCTTTCAGTGAGCCATCCCACAGCATGGGATGTGTTTCCGTTAAACCGGAAACATTCTTATCCGCAATATCAACCATAATAATCAGATCATAATTTTGGGGCTCATAATTATTTTTATAACGATCACAAAATGGAAGAAATTTTAGATACTCGGGAATAGAACTGGCACACAAAAGATCGGCAGGCTTTCCAAGATCACGCAATAAGCAATACAAGCCAAGCCCGGCCCCCAAGGTATCCCCGTCCGGATTTTTATGACTTACAATCAAAACACGTTTCGCCTCAAGCAAACTTTTTTTAAAAATCGCGACCTCTTCTTCCGTAAAAGACATAAAACAAGCATATTAAGAAAGGTGACAATCCTACTATTTTAAAAAATCTATTGCAAGAGAAATCTTGCAACAACTTCGTAATTCTGACCCACTGAAGCTTACAGCTTACTGCTTACAGCTTATTCAATGAGATCCCATGAGCTACAATCCCGACTTATCGGGAGAGTAAAGTGAATGGATGATCGAATTAATCCCGCTTTGCGGGACCGCTTGCCAGCGCATCCAACACCTTCATCACCTCATGATGTGCCCCCATAAGTGAGTAATAGTATTTGAGACGTTCAAGATCGGGAGCCGGATATTCGGATAAATATTTATCTGAATGCTTGCTTAAAATTATATTAATGGCTCGTGAAGCATGCTGCCGAACAGATAGAAGAATTCCTTTTCTGATATTATTAGGAAGTTTGTTTAAATCGTTAAATACTTTCATTCCCTCATGATAATTTTTCATCATTAATTCTTTTATAAAAACAGAAAGACCCTTGCTTTCCCCCAGCTTTAATAAAGCAAAAGACGCCGCAAAGGCAATCTCCATGTCATTGTCTCTCAAAAGATCTTTAAGCTTTGGCATTTCATGATAAGCCTCAATCTCACCAAGAGTTTGAATTCCCATTAATTTTTCTTCTTTTTCGCCCTTTTCAATTTTTGAAAGCACCAGGGGCAATATTTTTAACCTATATTTTGGAAACTGCCAAAGAGCCGCCGCCGCGCTCATACTTACTCGAGAATTCTTATCGAAAAGATATTGCTCAATATAATAAGCGGACATTATGTCGTGGAAAAGCCCTATTACGTAAATGCAATCGGCTTTTACATCATCTTCCGCCGAATCCAGGATATGGATAAGAAATTCAACTACCGTTTTGTCGTTCATCCCCTCAAAAACACGCACAATCTTTCTGCGAACCTGTTTTGACTTTGTTCGCATAAAAAGATCTTTCAGAGAGTGGAGCACCCTGTACCGTGTAAACAATTTTTCAAAACAAGCTTTCTGTAAATCTTTAAATCCGGCCAACAACTCCAGAGCCGCTATCTGAACACGTTCACTTTCCGACTCCAGATGTTTTAAAATCTCGGGAAGCACATGAAAATACGAAATTCTACCAAGAGCATGAAGAATATGTATTGTCATCATTTCACTATGTTTCGAATATTCCAGATATTTTAAAAGAATACCATGGGCATCCTTATGCCCGGGCTGTGAAAGCAATTCCACAGCATCAAACTGCGCCTCGGTATCTTCATGAAGCGAAAGATTTTTTTGGAGAGACAAAGTGTGCTTACTCCGCAATTGAAGTGTTGTTATAAGCATAAAGCCAAGAATCGCAATCAGCAGTATATTATTAGCAAATATAAATTCGCTGTAAACAAGATATTGCCCCATCAAAACAATGAAAAGCGTAGCAAGAATAATTCCAAACGGTCGCGCAATACCATCAAAGAACTCTTTCACGTAACCGCGTATATTCTCCCGAAGAGTATAGTAAGAAGAATGATAAGAGTTTCGATACAAAACACCTAAAACTTCATCATTACCGCGCGCAATCGTTGCCGTTGCAAAACCATATTTCAAAGTCATCCCAAATACCGCCCCAATAGAAGTAATAATATAGATTACAATACTGCTCAAAATTCCAAATCTACCAATAATGCGTGAGGCAAAGAGAAGTTGCATTATCAAAGCTAAGACCGAGAAAACTACATGCAAAAGACCCAGGCTGTGAGTCAAAGCCTCTTTTACACTATGAGTTTCCTCCCCTACTCGAAATACTTTCACCCCGGCATGTGGCTCCTCTTCATAATGTACTTCCAACCCATTTTCATGATGAATTCCGACATCTTCCTCAATTTCTCTTTTTCCTTCCTCAAAAAGTTTCGTCACATCCGCAAAAAGATTACTACGCATTATCCCCTCTTCCTGCACCAAGAACTCTCCTCGAACCTCTATTTCAGAGGTTAAGGCATTGGTAAATTGAAACTGAATTAAAGTAAATACCATCCACTGACTCACCACCAAAACAAGTAAGCCACGAAGAAAAGGGATTTTTTTGATCCCCTGAGACCCTTGTCGAATCTTAGAAAAGAACGAAATAAGCCGTCTTTCATTTTTTTCTTGATACTCTTCCCTCGTTCTTACATGCGGAATAAGTCGTCTATAAAAACCGAAGAAAATAAGCACCGGCACCATTAAAAGTGTGAACCCGCCGGCCACCAGAAGCATTGTTTCCGGTTCCATAAAACTTACCAGCGAGGCAAGCACTAAACCGGCAACAATACCGCCAATAGTTTCTGCTGATCCTATGACCGGAAACGCTCGTTCACTTTCTGAAGGTGAAAATAAATCCTCTATAAACAAGGATATAAGTATTTGAAGCTGAGAAAGAAGAATAGAAAAAGAAACCAGTACCAGCCCCAGAAAAAGAAACACATTTCCGTCTTGAAACCACAGCGCCGCGAAGAAAATCAAAGCCGCAATAACCGCTAAGATAGCCATAAACTTATTCCGCACAAAACGATGAATCATTCCGGAAAAAAGCATCGTCCCCAACATGATAAGCAAGGCATTGGCGATATAGAAATATGGCAATCGCTCTACGCCGAAATAATCTACGGTAAGTACCGTCAGAATCGTCCACGACATCATGTAGCTAACCTGCCAAAAAAATCTCAGCCCCCAGCCAAATAACACCCTAACCCACTCATGCGGACCAATATTCACCAAAGTACCAACCGAAATCAGGAATTTTCTAAACATTTCTGTCTTTTATTATAACAATATCCCTTTATTATACCAAAAAACACCCAAATCCTCAATAAGATTCGGGTGTTAATTTTGTAATTTTGTAATTTTTTAATTTTATTATTTTTTTTCTTTATTTGGATGAATTTTTTTTATTTCATCAAGATGTTTCGCAATCGATACTTTCCAGACAAGTTTTTCAAAATCAGCTTCCGGCATTGTTTTTGTCCCCACCAAAGAGAAATCTCTTTGTACAATGCTACTTTCCATAATGCATTTAACCAGATATCCTCCCGCGAAAAGAAACGGCACAGCAAATATAATAAGATTGAACTGCATCAGTAAATTAAAAATAGTGTGGAATAAGCTGGCAAAAATAAGCCCTTCAAAGATTTTTTCAGCCTCAAATGTTGTCGCGCTATTGAAACGAAATATTTTATGAAACCATGCGGGAAGTTTTGGAGTATGTTTTTCTATTGTATCAATGAGCATTACCGACTTGGCAAATTTAGCGATACCGTAATAATAGCCGAAGATTGCTGAAAATATCATGTGCCCAAACATAGAAAAAATAGAACGCCCAAAAATAAGCCCTTGCAACCCCTGCCCCCCAGTGTTAACAAAATACAATGTGTTTTCAAGAAAGGCGAAACTTAACCCCACAACAACACTCAGTTCTATAGCGTTAGCTATATTCTTAATTTTATGATCATCAAAAAGCCTTACAATAAGATGCTTTGAATATTCTTCGAGTGTTGCCAGAATGAATGTACTGCCAATAATTTCGGTTGGGATTTTAAATGGCGTGAATGCCCTTAAAATCATGTCTATAACAAGAATCAATAAAAATATAATACCTGTCGCGCTAAAGTTGAGAGGCTCGGAAATAATAGCTTTAAGCGTATTTTTAAACGAGTCCTTGGTAAAAAGCGAATAAAAAATGGTAAAACCCGAAACAATAACAACAAAAAACCCACCCAAAGCAAGAAACGCAATAATAATCTGCCCCATACTTGTTATAATATCTGAATTTCTGAATATACCTCCAAGATATTCGGCACTGATAGTCGGGAACCAGTGGGTATAGGCATACTGATAAAAAAGGAGTGGTATGATTGAACACATCCCAATAAGAAATGCGTCTCTTATTATTTCCACATTTAATGCCTTTTTATTTTGAAATCTAAAAAGAATATACCAAAAAAACACCGCCGGTATGGCATAAGCCGCTGACTTTAAAAACTGCCCAACAGTAATATTTAATACAAAATCAAGCATCTAAAACTATAACTACTATTTCCCTTCATTATAACAAAAAATCCCTCTTTTCTCAACAGAAAGAGAGGGATTTTAATCTTCTAATTTTTTAATTTTGAATCTTCTAATAGAGTTTATCGCACATACTGTAGCAATCCCATAAACCTGGCCCGCTTAATGGCTTTTGCCAACGCTCGCTGACTCCTTAGCGACACCCCCGTATATTTACGGGGCTTAATCTTCGCATATCGAGTCGTATATTTACGTAGCAATCCTACGTTTTTATAATCAATATACTTGATTCCTTCAGCCTCTATCGGACATTTTTTTGATCTGGCCATGGTCTTAAAACTTAAAACTTAAAACTTAAAACACTTTAAACTTTTCCCTCCGCTCCTTCCGCTCCTTCCGCTCCTGAGCCCTAGAATTCTATCGCATCATCATCAAGAAGATTTGTACTCTTTTTCTTTTCTTCCTCTTTTGGCTCCTTAGCAGGTGCCTCAACAGGCACTTCCGCCGGCTTTTCTTCTGAACCTTTTCCTTCCGCTCCCTTCGCTCCCTTCGCTCCTTCCGCTCCTGAGCCTTCCGCCGGAGCATCACCATAATCCACAACTTCATCATTAGGAACAAAATCCACATCGTCACCCTTTGGCCTCTTTTCAAGCATAATCATATCGTGAATCACAATCTCAGTCTTGTGTCTTCGGATACCTTCCGGTGTATCCCAAGACCGTGTCTTTAGATAACCTTCGATATAGATAAGCTTACCTTTTTTAAGGTACTTACCACAAATATCAGCAAGATTTGCCCAGGCTACCAGTTCATGATATTCAGCCAGGGAATGTTTCTGACTATCACGAGTGACCCATTCGCGATTGGTAGCAATACCAAAAGTACACACCGCCTGTCCGTTTGGAGTCTGGCGCAGATCAGGATCTCGAGTGAGATTACCGATCAAAATAACTTTGTTTACACTTCTCATCTTACAAGAGTTAAAGATTTAAAATAAATAATTATATAAGCTGTAAGCTAGTAGATACCGCTTTTTCAACTAGAGCTAAAGTGTTCAAAAAGTGGTAGATACAAGGCGGAATTTGAATTTTTACCGCAGTGTACTAGATGGTACTCGAGGATTAAAATTCAAGTTCCAACGCCGTAGATACCGCTTTTTCA
>DAOVYC010000078.1 GCA_030635805.1 bacterium
AAATTTTTCAAGAGAGTGATGTTGAAACAAAAGAACGTGTTTTTGTAGAAACAATGAACGAACGGGTACATTTTGCAAGAAATCAATTACAAAACTATTTAAAAACCCTGGAGGATAACAAGAATCTTTTTAGCGTCAAGGAGTTTGAAGGTTTGGAAAAAAGCTTTTTAAATATGTCATCAATTAAAAGAGATGAAGAGGTTGAAAAAACACCGGAATTACTCAAAGAAAGACAAATTTTACAAAATTCATATGAAAATCTTCTGGAACATGAATTAATGGATGGCAAAAAGGATAGATCGAAAAGATTTAAAAAACTTTCTCTTAAAGAACGAAAAAAAGAAACTAAAAAATTAAAAGAAGAAATTAAAAAACGTGAAAAATCTCAAGACCTTATAAGAAAAGAAACTGAGGCATCCAAAGATTTTTGCAAAATAGAAAAATGGAAAGATGCCATTCCTCACTGCCGGAAAGCCCTAAAAATCATCAATAAACTTGATTACAAAAACAACGTGGAATGGTTTTCTTATCGTTACGAAGTTATCACCGACTTAATAAGCAAATTGGAAGAAAAAACGGCAAAAGAATCCGTAGAGATGCGAGATTTAAATCCTGAGCTTGTCGAAGGGGTCGTGTCTCCCGAAACCCCCGAGACTCAAAAACAAGATGAGGATATTTCAGAAAAAAGAAAAAAACAGCTGAGCGAGATGCTTATCAAAGGATTTATGAGATCAAAAAAAGCTTCCGCAACCACGATTGGTGCTTTTGTACACTCCTTAAATCAGGAAACTATTCGAAATAACCAGAAGGATGTAGATAAAAAAAATGATTTAGCCGTCAAGGATCATAAAGAAAAAAATGAAGATGAAATCGTTCGTTTAGAGAGTAGGGTAGAAAATATATCCAGGGAAAAAGCGTCCGCTCTAGCTTATAAAAAGGAGTTCGATCAAAAAACAATTGCAATTGTGAATACCGACAATAGAATTTTGAGCAGAGAAGAAGGGGATCGATCTGTGAATAGTAATTTGAAAAAAGTACTTCTGGAAGAAATCAAAACTCTTTCCATCAGCCCCCAGGAAAAAAAATATCTTCGCTCCTCAGTCAAAGCTTTAGATCAGACTAATTATGGTCGAAAAATAAGATCTGACGGGGCTGAAGGATTAAATGAGCATGAATCAAAACTTGGGAAAGATTTTGAAAAAAACAAAAATAATTTTGCTCACGATGTCGTAGACACCATTATATAATTACGCTGACACTGTGATTCACTCCGAACCGGTTCATTTTTAAAAATAAATCAAAGAAAGCCTCATTGAGCATAACCAATTACTCTGAGTGAAATCGAAGAGGATTGATTATTCTGCCACAGGACAATATTACATATTATGTAATATGTCAATTTTTGCATTAAGTCTTACATATCTAACACCTTAAATCCCGCCCCTGTAAACGTATCAATATAATCGATATATTTATCTTTAAAGTGTTTTATCTCCTTTTTATCAATAAACACCCTCATAGTATAAGGTGAATCCCCGGAAGGGGAGAGAGAATGCCCTGCGGTATTACTTTTTAACTCACCTTCCGACTTCTTTTTCTTATCTACCAAGTCAAACAAGTATTCAGGATCATTCCCCCCCTCAAAAACGCTGATCCGAAGTGCTAAGTCACGTTTATCTGCATCCAGCTTCATAAACTCGAGAATCTTATCATAGGCCTCCTCGGTAAATCTGATTCCATCAACCTCAATCATATTTTTTGGCTTGGAAGCAATACTATTAATTTGTTCCAATATCTCGAGAAGTTCCTTTTCGCTTTTCCCGTGCCCCATCACTCCTTCACGCAAGGACTCATAAGAGCCCATTATACAATGGGCGCATCCCAGCTGGAAATCAGCTAAAATCAGAGATGCTTGTGGCACCAGATTGATGATTTCAGCAATGGTCATGTCCGCCGTGATTTCCAGCTTCTTCGTCAAAAAAAAGAATTAAGGCAAGGAATAAGGTTAAGAATTAGGGAGTCCGCCTTAGGCGGACTGGTGCCCGGGGCCGGAATTGAACCGGCACTCCCGAGGGAACAAGATTTTAAGTCTTGCGTGTCTACCAATTCCACCACCCGGGCAATAACTTAAATTGGTAATTTTTCATTTGTTTTTTTGTTTTTAGTTCTCTGTAATTTTGAGAGAAAAATTATCAATTTATCCTTCGCTTCATATCCTCATTCTTCGGATTATTTCGCTTCGGATCGTTATTGCTCGCGGGTTAGTCACCCGGGCAGGAGGCTCAAATTACTATTTTAAGTATTTTTTATTTTTTACTTTTACCTTTTTACTTTTCTGGAGGTGCCGGTGGGATTCGAACCCACGAATAAAGGTTTTGCAAACCTCCGCCTTAGGCCACTTGGCTACGGCACCAGGTAAATAAAGGTTACTTATATCTGAAGTGTTTGCAATAGTTTTTCATAAAGATAGTACTTTTTCAACCCCCTCACTTTAATTGAAAACTTGTCACCGCCTTTCTACAAAGATTCCTCTCGTCTTCTAGCGCCTCTTCCGGCACTACACACGTAACTGTGTATCCCACTTCATCCTTCACAAAATATCCCTGAGTAAAGTGAATTAGATCATCGGTGATACTATTTCGGGCTTGAAACAAGTGTAACAATGTTTTGATACCTTTAATATCCACCTCTTCAACAATTGTTTCTCTATATTCAGGCAGAGTTTGTTTAGCCAAGGCAATGTTGGCTCGAGCATACTCCTTTGAAGTAGCCTCCGTATTCAGAGTTTCCTTTAGAATATTCATATTTTTTATAAAACCATTCTCAAGTTCAGATGCATAAACAACTACGGTTCCCTTGGGAATACTGGTGGATAATTTTGACTTATCGATCCTATTCCAGGCCGGGGGAACATCGACAATAAAAGTACTAAATTCCTGTTTTTGACAGCCGGGCATCGTCGTAGTGCTTTCCGCAGATTCATCACTCCCACCAAAACAACCCGTTACTAACAATGCTAAAACAACAAACGTAATTTTTTTCATAGTATTTGTAAAGACTTACAGACATTGTAATTAATTTATACCAAAATGAAAACAAAATCCGCTTGATGGTAAACGGATTCTTGTTTTCTGATTCATAACGAAAGAAAATGGTGGGTCGGATGGGATTCTCACCGTTGTCCTCAGCTAAGGGTGCTTATTCACTCTTTTTGCTTTCTCCAACTTCAACCTTGTACAATATTTACTCTCCTCTACACTTCATGGTTTCTCACCCACCCTTCCACGCAAAAAATGATCTTTCACTTTCTGCAAAAGAATATTTTTTGGTGGGTCGGATGGGATTCGAACCCATGACCATCAGCTTAAAAGGCTGTTGCTCTACCAACTGAGCTACCGACCCTAGTAGCCCAAAAATCGTACGGAGTCTAACAGTTTCTGCTGATATTGTGAAGAGAATTTCAGTTGGAAGAGGTTTGTAGCCTCTTCTTTTGATAATCAGAAGGAGCAGGCTACAAACCTGCTCCAGCTTGAGTGATAAAATTCAACCTGAATTCTTTATCAATATTTATCTTTCATCAAAGAAAGTATTTTGGCGATTTCACCTCTGGTAAGGTGTTTGTTCGGTCCGAATCTGCCATCACCATATCCGCTCACAATATTTTTCTGTGTGGCGAAATTAATATATTTTGCGTACCATGCGGTTTTTCTTACGTCTTTATATCCGGCATTAAAAGAAGTATCGACATCCAATCCGGCCGCGGACAAAATCATCTTTATGGCTTCGGCTCTGTTTACAAACTGGTTGGGCTTAAACGTTCCGTTGCTATATCCGCCGATAATTCCTTTTTCCAAAGCAATAGATATATAAGGTGCATACCATTCGGTCATCGAAACATCACTAAATGGATTTTTATCAACCGAACTCGAGATACCTAATTCAAACATATTCGCGATCATTTTTGTAAGTTCGGCACGGGTCACATATTTGTTCGGTTTGAAATGGGTTGTGTCATATCCACTGACAATTCCGAGCTTATAAACCTCGTTTACATATTTTTTTGCCCAATGACGAGATATGTCGAGGAAGGTTGTATCGCCATAAGCAGTTCTACTAAGTACTTCATCGTCGGAGCGGTCATCACTAGCTGTGGATTCGTCATCTGCGTCATCTGTGCCATCAGCAATATCATCAGAATCATCGGAAGAAGAATCATCTGTGTCGTCACTATCCCTGGTACTGGTAACAACGGTTATGGGGCCTCTGCCTCTACCTCCTCCGCCTCCGGTAACCACTACGGCGGTAGCGGTAGGAGTCGCGCTTGCGGCGGTGGATCCTACGGAACTGTTTCCGTCCGTATCA
>DAOVYC010000155.1 GCA_030635805.1 bacterium
AGTGGTAGAGTCCGAGAGGACATACCCCTGGTTGGATAGCATCATGAAAAACACTGGAAAGCATGACTGGGGTTGGGGGGGATTTCTGCCAATTTGTGATTTTTGATTCGATTTTGGAGAATGATTGAAATATTTTTGTCTTGGATGTATACTTGTTTTGTTCTTTGACATCCCGGAGAAATTTTCTTGGTTAATCAAAAAACTTGATTAGGATTAGAGATTATTTGATCTACTTTGAAAAGGTTTGCTGACAAAATTGATTTCTTGGAATGAAATTAAAAGTTGTTGGATAAAGCGTAAACTATAATGGTTTTATCGTGTCCCCTGGTGCCAAATAGGTGCCAAGTTCAAACATAAACAAGGAAAATTAAAGAAAAACAAACCTCCTTTTATTGAGAAAGAATAAATATTCTTATTAAAAAATACAGGTTCCTTAAAGGGCTATAAGCCTGCCTAATCTGGATATGAAAAGTTTTAGAGGGGCAAGACGTTGGGTCACCGGGAAAGGCTCTTAAAACCGGAAAGCTTTTCGCTGGAAAATTCTTCGACGAAATATCAGTTCCCAGGTTTTTATTCATCCAGTCCAATAAAAAGGTAACACTTCATTTGACTTTGGCAGTCTCAGAATTTTTTTTACGCTCACGCCGGAGTAAGCCATTCGCCTCTTTGTTCTGGGTAGCATCCGTCATATACGCGGGGCGGATTTTCGCCCCATTCCTGTAGAGTTATTCCGTTCAAAGTCAAGATGATTCTCAAAAAAAACTGGGAATGTGCTTTTAAAAAGTTGTAAAAAATACATTTTCATATTATATCCTTTCTGTGCATTTGTGAGCAGGAGTGATGATCCCGCATTTAATGGTTTTACCATTTTGGGACTCCTCCTGCTCCTTTCTTTTTTTCTTCTGTCGCCTTGAAATCGGTGCTGTTTCATCTGGTCCTTGGTAACGGCGATCCTTTTTAATAACTATCTTAACCTTTTTGTCAACAATTTTTTTACGGTTAACTTCGTCGACTTTTGAATCAAATGCCCGCTTGTTTTTTAGCATTCCATATATGATACGGGTGATCTTATGCATCATTATTCCAATAGCTGACATTTTTCTTTTACCTTTTTTTTGATAACCTTCATATAACTGTGTGATCATATCATTATGGACAATTGCGCTCATAGCTACATTGAAAAGAATACTCCTGGCTTCTTTGCTTCCCTTTTTGCTCATATAGTATCCAAAACTACCATCACCACTCTCTCTATAAACTGGGTGCACACCAAAAAATGCACACAAATTTTTGGCAGCTCTAAAACGACTGATATCACCAATGATCATCATCAAACCGACTGCTGATAATTCCCCAATCCCTGGGAAACTTTGTAGTAACCTTATTTCTTCTTTATAGGGGCAAAGGGAGACTATAATTTCACCTTGTTCTTTTATGAGTTCTTTTAAATGGAAGATTTCCTGTGCCAACGACTTTACCCTGAATTCAGCCACTTCATCCTGATCTGAACCGATGTTTTTTTTTGCGTTTTCTATCAATTCTATAGCACGTTCATGAGTAACGAATGGAATTTCAGCTAAGGTTACCGGGTCAGCTCCAGCCAGTTTTGCAGCAGTGGGATATTTCATAACGACTTTAAGAACCCATTCTCGAAAACCTCCTTTGCAGAAAATGAGAAGATGTGGGTTGCTGTTGTAAAGAGCTGATTCCAGTTGATTTAACAATTGAACTTTCTGTTTGGTTAGCATACTTAGAAAACTCCATAGTTTCCTTAAGCTAGCCATTGGGTCCTCTTTGTTATAGATCACTTTTTTAGGATGATCAATTAGATATTCCGCTATGGCACGCGCACTTATTTTATCAGTCTTGTTTCGTTCAAGGCTGGCCTCTAAGTTTCGCTTAACTCCGAAAGGATTGATACGGGCAACTTTGATATTCAATTCATTTCTCTCTTTGAATGAAGTATTAAACCAATTGCTCTCGTATCCACCGGTGCTTTCTAAAGCAGCATAAAGAATAGCTGTCGGATCTTTTGTAAATAGTTTTTTAATCGTACTGATCAGGGTAAGGTGGCCTTCATAGGTGTCATCCAATTGAAAGTTAGATTCAACAATTCTTTTACGCTGATCCAGAATTACAAAATCACAATATCCTTTGCTGGCATCGCCTCCGAGATAATATTGTTCCATGTTTTACCTCCTTAAAATAATATCTATTAATTTTAAATTGTCAGGAACATCAGTCTTGTATGCGGTGTTTCACACCATGTTATTCCTCAACTTTATCCTGACAGAAGGAAGATACTCTACAACGGTTTCGAAAACCAAGACGCATACCTTCTCTTCTATCAAGATATAAACAAAAAACAAATTTTTTCTGACATTTTTGTAAATAAATAATATTTCTTTCAATTTGCCAAAGGACAATGTAACTCCAATATAGAAAAATGTTTTTCCTGCATTAAAAATATCTCGCAGCTATAGATAAATTTATTACAAAAAAAATGTAATAAATTCATATTCATCATACAAGACGCAAAATCTTGCGTCTCCCCTCATTCTTTCACTATTCCTTGCCAGGTAGCGGTCGCAACCGTCCCCACCGATTCCCGTCTCCGGTCTATGGTCCTCGGTGTCCAG
>DAOVYC010000157.1 GCA_030635805.1 bacterium
GGTTATCTTTGAAACCGGCATCTTATCCTCCAACGTTTTCCAAATCCAGATCGCAACATTCTCCGCGCTTGGATTTTCCATGATGTCATTCAAGAGTTTATGATCCAATTTCTCATCCACCTCTTCCAAAAATATTTTTTTCATTTCCGCAAAATCCATCACCAGTCCGGTTTTCTCATCCACCGGTCCTTCCACAGTCACAATTACTTTATAAGTATGTCCATGCATCATCTCACACTTACCCTTATAATGAGGTAAGAAATGCGCACAATCGAGATGAAATATCTTGCTGAGTTTCATTTATAAGCAGTAAGCTGGTAAGCAGTAAGCAGTAAGCTCTAGTATTTCAGAAATCCATTCGTCTCAATTCGTTAGATTCGTTTAATTCGTGTCCCATTGTAGCCCCAAAGCTTTCCGACATTCGGCAACATCATGGGTTCGTATTATAGACGCTCCATTCTGATACGCAAGGCAAGAAGCGGATAATCCCGCTTCTAATCTCTCGCTCACCTTACCACCCAGAAATGATTTTCTGGAGGGGCCGACCATGATCGGTAATCCGAATTGCTTTTTCAGTTCGTTCAGTCTGGCAATAATCTCAAAGCTATATCGGGGGATGGCACTTACAAAAGCACCCATTCCCGGATCCAGAATAATCTTGTTTCGCTGAATTCCGGCCCCCAGAGCGAATGATATTCGCTCTTCAAAAAAATCACCAATCGTCCGGATCACATCCCGATATCCGGTTTTCTTCCTCGTTGTTCTCGGCGTCTTATCCTTCGCATACATCAAAATCACCGGACATTTGGCCTTCGCCACCACTTCCGCCATTTCCGGATCTCCCCGCAGGGCGGTCACATCATTCACGATACTCGCTCCCGCTTCCAGCGCTTGCCTCGCCACCTCCGCTTTATACGTATCCACTGAAATTCTTATTTTTCCATTCCTTATTCCTAATTCCTTATTCTTTATTCTTTTAACAATAGACACAACGCGCTTCAATTCCTCCTCCAGCGATACAAAAACCGAACCCGGCCCCGTCGATTCTCCGCCAATATCAACAATATCCGCCCCCTCTTCCATCATCTCTTTCACCCGCTTCATCGCCTTCGCCGGTGTCAAATAAGAACCCCCATCCGAAAAACTATCCGGTGTAACGTTCAAAATTCCCATGATGAGCGGTTTTTTTGTCTGCATAATAGGTCTTAAGCAAAGACAGATTATCAAGAATCACTCTTGCCATCCAGCCTAAAAACTCGTACCTTTTATTCTGCCTGATAGGTAATAATTTCTGCCAGAGGCAGACCCGCCTTTGGCGGGAATAACTAATAGTTAATAGACGATGAAAATCATTGCCCGGAACAAAAAAGCGATTTTCGACTACGATCTCGTTGATGAATTCGAGGCCGGTATCCGGCTTGAAGGACGTGAGGTAAAATCTCTCCGCACCAACAAACCCAATCTCAAGGGCGCTTACGTCAGTTTTTTCGAAAGCAACCTCTGGCTCAAAAACGTCAACATTCCTCGCTACCGCTGTGATGGAACCGCCAACTATGAACCTGCCAGAGATCGCCAGCTTCTTCTCAAAAAATCAGAAATTGAAAAAATTTCCAGGAAGCTCAACGAAACCGGAATAACGGTTGTGCCCATTTCCCTCTACTTCAAAGGTCCTTTTCTCAAGGTCAAGATTGCCCTGGCTCGTGGTAAAAAGAAGTACGATAAAAGAGAATCTATCAAAAAGCGGGAACAGGATAGGCAAACACAGAGAATGATGAAAAATTATCGGGGATAAAGTTAATCTTTTAGTTTTCCCTTTCCATTGATTCTTGTTTCTTTATTTTTTCCCCTTTTTCCATCAGCTTCGCAGTTATGGTTTTAAATTTACTGTTTGCCGCCTTCTGATTAGCGGGATTAACCACTGGAAATCTGCCGGTGACTTCTTTTACCGGATTAAAATCTTCATCATCAGGACTTTCTCCATTTAAAATTTCTGTTTCCACTGTTTTATCTTTTCCCGCAAGAGCGTCTTCAATGTCTTGTCTAACTAATCTGTTAGAAAGACTTTTTGCCCTCTCTTCTTTTTGAGAACGGAAGAAAGTGGATCTTAATAACGCAAGCGAATCAGGATAATTTTCAATTATATTTTCAATCACTTCATCATCATGCCCAGTCAACACATAATAAGTAACCAAAGACGGCAAGGGATGTTTCATCCAAGTATTAAGTAATTCAATAACGTCATCCGATTTACCACATTTACCCAATTGATTTAAAAATATTTCTAAATCATCAGGATCAACCCCTTTTTCCTGAATTAAATCACTAAATCGGGAAAGATTCTCAATCATTTTCTGTGAATTAAATGGTAATTCTTTACTTTCCAAGTTTTCTGAAGGGTTTGTCATGGTATTAAAATTAATTAATAAAAATATAATAAAAACGATAGTACAATATTTTAATCAAAAAAGGCGTTAAGTCAACAGTACTTTTCATTTTTTCACGCCTATTTCGAGAAATAATCAACCAGAGAAATTTTCCAATCTCTCAGGTGTGGCAACTTGGTATTAAGTAAAATCGAACAAC
>DAOVYC010000109.1 GCA_030635805.1 bacterium
GGGGATTTGAATTAAGGGTGGGGATTGAGAGTTGAGGGTGGGGATTGAGAGTTGAGGGTGGGGATTGAGAGTTGAGGGTGGTAACTGGTAAGTTGCAGACGACGGTGGTATAAAGATGAGGACATGTTTATTAGAAATTTAGAAGCTAGCCTATGGAAGTTCGTGAAATTACAGATCAAAAAGCGTGGGAAAATTATGTGAAGAATCATCCGGAAGGTACTTTTCTTCAATCCCTTAAGTTTGGAGAGATGAATCTTGTTTTGGGTGATAAGCCGATAGCCCTGGGAATCTATCGGGGTGATAATATTTTAAAAGGAGTGGCGCTGGTTATTCGAGTGAAGGCCAAGCGGGGTGATTTTTTGTATATTCCCTATGGTCCGTTGCTTGATAATAATGATCTTCTTCCGGAGTTTGTTTCTTATTTGAAAGAGTTGGCGGAAAAAGAAAAGGTTAATTTTATCCGAGTAAGTCCTTTTATTCAAAATACGCCCGATAATCGGAAGTTGTATGTTTCAGTCGGATTCCGGCCTTCGCCTCTTCACATGCTGGCGGAGCATCTTTGGTTTCTGGATCTGGAAGGAAGAGATGAAGATGAGGTGTTGGCGGCGATGGAAAAAAAACACAGAAATTTGACCAGAAGGGCGAAGAAAGACGGGGTAAAAGTTCGTGCCTCTACCCTGATGCCGGATGTTGATTCTTTTCTGGAATTGCATGAGGAGACGGTGAAGCGTCATCACTTTACGCCGTACCCGCGAGATTATTTTAAAAGTCAGGTGAAGCTTTTTGGCAAGGATGACGAAGCCCTGGTTTTTTCAGCGGAATATGAGGGGAAAGTTTTGGCTTCGGCTATTGTGATGTATTACGGAGGAGTGGCTTCTTATCATCACGGTGCTTCCACTTCCGATCCGGCTTATCGGAAAATACCGGCATCTTATCTGATGCAGTGGGAAGCGATTCGAGAAGCGATGAAACGTAAGTGTCGATTATATAATTTCTGGGGAATTGCTCCGGAGGAAAATCCCAAACACCCGTTTTACGGAATAACTCATTTCAAAAAGGGATTTGGAGGAAGAAGGTACGATCTCTTGCACTGCCGAGATTTGCCGGTGAACAAGAAATATTTTTTGAATTGGGGAGTGGAGATGGTGAGGAAATGGAAAAGGGGATTTTGAATACAAAATTACAAAATTCAGAATTACAAGATTTGGGAACAGAAAGAAGCAAACTGAATTCTTAGTTTAAAAATTAATTTAGTTACCATGTTTAATATTCACAAACGTACTCAAAAAAGACACTTCGTCAAGACGGTAGATGTGTCCAGACCCGGTTTTCTTTCTGGAGCTTTTGCTTTTTTTGGACTAGCACTTTTAATGTCGGCCCTGGGGGTTTGGGTGGGGTTTACGTATGCCCCGTTTTTGTTTGTATCAAGAGGAATGATGTTTGGTGCCATTGCGGTTGAGTTGATTCTGATTTTTACGGTGCATATCTGGAGTAATAAATATCCGCTTGGATATTGGATGTTTGCCTTATTTGCGTTTATTTCCGGCTTGACCCTTGTGCCAATCCTGCTCATGGCGGGAGCGGTGGGCGGAATAGCACTTGTATTGCGGGCGCTTACCGCTTCTACCGCTACATTTGGTGCTTGCGCGTTGTACGCGCGGATAACTACGCGAAATCTCCTGGGCATGGGAGGATTTTTGATGATAAGTCTGGTGGGGCTTATTGTAATGGGAATTATTGGAATTTTTATTCCCTGGAGTTCGGGAATTGAGATTGTATTTTCCGGAGTGACAATACTAATATTTTCCGGATTTACGATGTATGATATTCAGCGTATCTCTAAAATGCCAAATATGAATCCGTTATTGGCGGGAATACGGTTATATCTGGATTTTATTAACTTGTTCGTGGGTTTTCTTCGGCTCCTGATTGCTTTTGGGCGGGATTAGGTAAGCAGTAAGCATGAAACTTAAAACCTGAGGCATGAAACAGAGGATGACAAAACCCAGCTACGGCTACGCCAAGTTTTTGCTTGCTTTCTTGCTCTAATTTCGGTAGATTCTTTTCGCTTTGACCCATTATTTGTTATGGCAAAACATCCCGTTCCACATCAAAAAACATGCAGAAGTCGCAGTAAAACACGACATTCCGCTTTTCAGAAGATTACCCGTAAAAAACTTACGGATGTTGCCAAGACCGTGAAGTGTGCAAATTGCGGTTTGGCAAAAAGACCACATTATACGTGTGAGAATTGCGGCATGTATCGAGGACGACAAGTTATTAAATTTAAAATGCCAGGCGAGAAGAAGGATGTGCAGAAGATTAAGGTGTAGAAAAGGAAAAAGTAAAAAGGAAAAAGGAAAAAGGGGGAAGAATGAGGAAGTGGGAAGGGGAAGGCTAGTAACTCGTGATTAAGTTTTAATTATGAAGGCTGATATTCATCCAACATATCACAAAAGTACGAAGATAACCTGCTCTTGTGGAGCAAAGTTTACTGTTGGTGGTACCGCAAAAGAAATATCTATCGATGTTTGTTCAAAATGCCATCCGTTTTATACCGGTAAGCAAAAGCTAGTGGATACTGCCGGACGAGTAGATAGATTTCAGGCGAAAATAGACGCGGCGGCCGAGAAAAAGGCTCAGAAAGAGGCAAGAGATGCAGGGAAGAGGAAGAAGAGGAGGTAGGGGCTCGGGAGCGGAATCCTTCGGCTACGCTCAGGATCTTCGAGGAGCGGAAAGAGCGGAGAGAGGATTTTTTAGATCTTCTTATTCGGGGACGGGCTTGTCCAGAGTTAAGTTCTCGACCTTGCCGCCTTCTTTGCCATCAGTTAATTTGTAAACGTCTTTGTCGATCTTCTTGTATTCCTTAGAAGCGTCGTTGTAAGCGCCGACAGTAGTGCCGAGATGCTTACCGACTCGTTGCATATTTTCCTCGTAGGCATTTAGGTGCCTACTTAAATCACCAACTTTCTTGATAATTTCCTGAACGGATTCTTCCATTTTGAGGGCTTTTAGACCGTGAAGAACGGTTTCCAGGTAAGCATAGAAAGAAGTCGGAGAAACGATAATAACGTGTTTCTTGAAGGCGTATTCAATCAAATCATTAGTATTTACTTCTACAGTGCCAACCTTGTAAATAAGAAGGTTATAGTAAATACCTTCAGCAGGAATAAACATGAAAGCAAAGTCGGTGGTATTCTCGTTGGGACGGATATATTTAGCCGTTTCGTCTATTCGATTCTTGATATCCATTTTAAACTCTTTTTCCAGCTTAACCCTTCTCTCCTTATCTTGTTCTTTCATAATCTTGTTGTACTTTTCCAGAGAAAATTTAGCATCGATAGGAATAATTTTATCTTTAAAGAAAATAGCGGCATCGACAATCTCTCCGCTTTTAAAACTATATTGGATTTTATATTGATTTGGCTGTAAAACGTTTGCCAGAAGAGCTTCGAGAAAATATTCACCCAAAATACCTCTTTCTTTTGGGTTTTTAAGAATGTTTTCCA
>DAOVYC010000116.1 GCA_030635805.1 bacterium
ACGTTCCATTTGAGCAAGAGAAGCCATTACATGAAAGAAAAAGCGTCCGGCAGGTGTTGAAGTGTTTATTCCGTCGGTGATACTGTAAAAGTTTATTCCTTCAGCCTGGAGTGTCTCAACTAATTCAATAAGCCCTTTGACATTGCGGCCTAGTCGGTCAAGTTTCCAGAGGACTAACGTGTCACCTGTTCTCAAATGTGACAAAGCGTTTTCCAGACCGGGCCTTTTCTGTTGTGCTCCAGATAACTTATCAGAAAAAATTTTAGCACACCCTGAAGTCTCTAACGCGTCAACCTGCAAATCTAAATTTTGCTCATTAGATGACACTCGCGCATAACCAACCAACATAACAATGCTCCTTTATTAAAACTCATGTACAGTGTAGTATTTTGAGAAAATAATTTCAAGAATGGTTTTTGATAATTATAATGGCCGCATTTTCAAAAAATTATTGCTGCACGTTACCCATTCTTAAAAAGGATCGTTTTTAAGAAAACAGGAATACCTATGGCTGATCCCGGGAAAAGGCTAAAAATACTCACCGATAGTGAGATTAGAGAGTTGTATGACCTACCCGAATTTAATTCCGAGGAAAGGGCACAGTATTTCGCACTCAGTCAGGCAGAGGAAAGTGTATTAAGTTCTCTGCGATCAATTCGGTCGAAAATTTACTTCATATTGCAGTTAGGGTATTTCAAGGCAAAGAAAATGTTTTTTGTTTTCTCTTACCGTGAGGTTGAAGAGGACATTGAGTATATCCTGCATAAATATTTCTATCGCCATGGTCATGAGTTAAGGGACATCGAGGTGTCAAAGCCCACTCGCTTGAGCCAACAGAGGGAAATTTTAGAACTGCATAGATATCGTGTTGCGACAGAAGAGACCAGAGAAAAATTGGAGGAGAAAGCCAATTTTTTTGTGTCCATTCACTCTAAACCTATCTATGTTTTTCGTGAATTGCTTAGTTACTTGGAAACTCATCGTGTCGCCACTCCCGGCTACAGTGCTCTTCAGAATATTGTTGGGAAAGCGCTTACAACCGAAAGGACCCGCCTTGTAACGGCAATTTCTCAATATATTTCTGAAGAGAATTACGAAGCCTTTGACAAAATTCTAAGTTCTGATGAAGGCGGGCTTTATGCTCTTACTCTATTGAAAAAAGAGCCAAAGGACTTCAGCTACAAAGAAATATCCCAAGAAATCAAGAAATTGGAAGTCCTCAAGCCTATCTATAATCTAGCAGAAGAGTTTTTTCCCAACGTCGGGATCTCAAATGAAAACATCAAGTATTATGCTTCATTGGTAGAGTATTATACCGTTCAAAAGATGAAGCGAATCAACCGGGAGACGGCTTACTTATACCTGCTCTGCTTCATATTTGTCCGGTACCAGAAAATTAATGATAATTTGACCAAGACCTTCTTTTATTACGTGAGCCAATTTCTTGCCAACGCAAAGCAGGTCGCCAAAGAAAAAGTATATGAATACACAGTTGAGGGGAACAAATATGTCAAAGAGGCTGGCCGGCTCATAGAGTTATACATAAATGACAATATTCCGAAGGATACAACATTTGAAGCAGTACAGGAAATGGCCTTCTCCATTTTGGAAAAAGACAAGATTCCTCTCCTCTCCAAATTCATCTCCAAAACAAAAATCGATGTTGCCACCTATGAATGGAATCACTATGTTGCTGAATCTTCGAAATTTAAAAAGAATATTAGACCACTTTTTCTAAATCTTGAATTTAGGAGCCAGATCGAAGAAGATCCACTTCTTGAAGCTGTAACTTTTCTCAAAGATTCATTTCTTAAAAATAAAAGTTTAAGCCAGATCAAAAAAGAAAATTTCCCACAGGAGTTTATCCCCAAAAAAATAAAACGTTACATCTTCGAATCACGGGACGTTAAACGAAAAGGAAAGAAACGTAAGATAAAAACGATAAATGGCGACAAGTATGAGTTTTTGGTTTATCGCCTCTTAAAAAATCGTCTCGATGCAGGAGAGATATTCATAAGGAACAGCCTGAATTTTAAGAATTTTGAGGATGATCTCGTTGATAATGAACACTGGGAGAAGAACAAGGAACAATTGATTAAGGATCTCGATATTCCTTTTTTGCAGATGTCGATTGATGACATATTGGCTTCTTTTGAAGAAGAACTTGAGAGCTCCCTGGAAGCCGTCAACATGCGAATAAAGGAAGGGAAAAATAAGGATATCAAGATCACCGGGAAGGGGGATCATATAAAGTGGAGCCTTCCGTACAAAAAGGAAGAAGAGTCCGTAAACAATCTTATCTATGAGCAATTTCGCCAAATAGGAGTTAACGATTTGCTCTATTTTGTTGATGAACACTGCGACTTTATATCTTCTTTCACTCATATCCTGGACCGATATGTTAAAAATGAGATCGAAGATCACAGGATTATTGCCAGCATTGTCGCTTTTGGTACCAATATTGGTCTTTCCAAAATGGCTGAAATTTCTGATATGAACTATCAAGAGATTGTGGCCACTGCTAACAACTTTATAAGGCTCGAAACTCTTAAAAAGGCCAATGACAAAATTAGTAATGTTATGGCCACGTTGCCAATTTTTAAATATTTTAATATCAGAGAAGAAACCATTCATTCCAGCAGTGATGGACAAAAACACGAAACTCAATTTAACACCATCAACTCCAGGTACTCCCCCAAATACTTTGGCCTGAAGAAAGGGATATCAGCTTACACTATGGTAGCAAACCATATTCCCGTGAATGCCAAAATTATTGGGGCCAACGAACACGAAAGCCATTACGTTTTTGATCTACTCTTCAATAACTCATCAGAAATCATTCCCGACCGGCATTCAACAGATACCCATGGTACGAATCAAGTAAATTTTATCCTTCTCCATGTTTTCGGGCATATGTTTGCACCACGTTACGCCAAACTCGGTAGTAGGTCCAAAATGATATATGGCTTTAAGAATCCAAAGCAATACGGAGATTATCTTCTCAAACCCATTCGTAAAATTAACACCAAGCTCATCAAGGAAGAGTGGAAAAACATTTTAAAAATCTTTGTCTCTCTCGGTTTCAAATCTTCGACACAAAGTACCATTATTAGGAAACTAAGTTCTTATGCACGAAAGAACAGAACTAAAAAAGCTCTTTGGGAACTGGATAATATTGTAAAGACACTTTATATCCTTAAGTACGTTGACTCTATAAAGCTTAGACGTAATGTTCAAAAGGCCCTGAACCGAGGCGAAGCCTACAACAAACTCAGGAAAGCTGTCTTTTACGCATTCTTTGGAAAATTCCG
>DAOVYC010000094.1 GCA_030635805.1 bacterium
ATCATCCGGGTTCTCCGGAGGGTTCTCCGGCCGAGGCTTTGGCGGTGGCGGGGGCGGAAGCTGGTCAGGTGTTTGTTTAATATTTGAATTATATGTCTTATAGAATTACTCAAATTAATAATCTTTTACAGCAAGAAATTGCGGCGATCTTGCAGGTGGAAATTGATCTCAAGGATTTTGGTTTGATCAGTGTGACCACGGTGGAGACAGCGCCGAACCTGCGCTCGGCGAAGGTTTATGTAAACGCGATGAAGCACAGCCATAGGCTACTCCCCTATTTGGAGAGATACAGAAGTTCGGTACAAAAACAATTGATGAAGAGAATAAATATGAAGCCGGTGCCAAAAATACTTTTTAGACTGGATAAATCGGTGGCTCGTGTGGCGAGAATTGAAGAGTTGATCGAGGAGGAGAAACGGAAGAATGAATCATGAATACAAAAATACTAATTCGTGATTCCTTATTCAAAATTCAAATTCAAGTGGTGAATATATTGACCCTGGTTTGCTTCTCGCTTACACTCCAAAACGATGTAATTCGTAAAACAAATGTCTCAAAAAAAACTGAAAAAAATACTAATCCTGGGCTCAGGTGCCTTAAAAATAGGCGAGGCTGGAGAATTTGATTATTCCGGATCGCAAGCGATTAAGGCTCTGAAGGAAGAGAAGATTGAAACGGTTTTAGTGAATCCGAATATCGCAACGAATCAGACCTCTCACGGAGTGGCAGATAAGGTTTATTTTTTGCCGGTTACGCCTGAATTTGTAACAGAGATAATCAAGAAGGAGCAACCGGATGGATTGCTACTTTCTTTCGGAGGACAGACAGCTCTGAATTGCGGGCTTGAACTAGAGAAGTTAGGAATTTTGAAAAAATATAAGATTTCGGTGCTGGGAACACCCGTGTCGGTGATTAAGAAAACAGAAGATAGAAAGTTATTTAAAAAAGAGCTCCAGAAAATTAAGGTAGAAACGCCAAGAAGTGTTCCTTGTAATTCGGTGAGTGAAGCTTTTTTGGCGGCTAAGGAAGTGGGGTATCCGGTGATGGTCAGAGCCGGGTATACTCTGGGAGGATTTGGCAGTGGATTTGCCGGTAGTGAAAAAGAGTTGCGGGTGCTTTTAGAAAAAGCTTTTTCAGCCAGCCCTCAAGTGTTGATTGAGGAGAATTTGAAGGGCTGGAAGGAAATAGAATATGAAGTGGTACGAGATGCGGATGATAACTGCATCACAGTTTGTAATATGGAGAATTTTGATCCGCTGGGAATTCATACCGGTGAATCGATTGTGGTAGCTCCGAGTCAGACTTTGAGTAATGATGAATATCATAGGCTGAGAGAAATTTCGATTAAGACAATTCGCCATTTGAAAATTGTAGGTGAATGCAATATTCAGTTTGCTTTAGATCCAAAGGGTGATAAATATCGGGTGATAGAAGTGAATGCTCGATTGAGCCGCTCTTCGGCTCTCGCCTCGAAGGCGACGGGCTATCCCCTCGCTTACATAGCGGCGAAGATTGGCCTGGGTAAAACCCTGCCACAATTGAAAAATAGTGTTACCGGGGTAACGACGGCTTGTTTTGAGCCGGCGCTTGATTATATTGCCATCAAATTACCGCGTTGGGACTTACAGAAATTTCAGAGGGTAAGTGAAGAAATTACCAGTGAGATGAAATCTGTGGGAGAGGTCATGGCTATTGGCAGGTCTTTTGAGGAGGCGCTGCAAAAGGGTATTCGAATGCTGGCAATCGGGGCGGAAGGGTTTGGATGTGATCGTTTAAAAATTCCCGATTTGCAAAAAGAGATAGAATTCCCTACTCCACGAAGATTATTTGCGATAAGTAAGGCATTTGAAAAAGGTTGGACCGTGGGTGAAATTCATCAGCTATCCGGGATCGATCCCTGGTTTTTGTATAAACTGGAAAACATACATCTTTTGAGAGAAGATTTGAAAGAACATCGAAGTGAAATTATCAAATCGTTGCGTGGAAAAAGCTCTCCTGCTTCTATAGATTTAATTCGGGAGGCAAAAAAGCATGGTTTTTCCGATAGCCAGCTGGCTTTGATTTTCGATTCAAAGAAAGAATTAATCCGAAAATTCCGAACGAAATATAACATTGTGCCAACCGTGAAGCAGATAGACACTTTGGCGGCGGAATTTCCGGCTCAGACGAATTATTTATACATGACCTATCATTGTGATCAGGATGATGTTCAGCCAACCCAAAAAAAGAAAAAAGTGATTGTGCTGGGAAGTGGGGCGTACTGCATAGGTTCTTCGGTGGAATTTGACTGGTGTTGTATGAACGTGATTTCCACTCTTCGGAATAATGACTATGAAACCATTGTGATTAATTACAATCCGGAAACGGTTTCTACCGATTTTGACGTAACTGATCGGCTATATTTTGAGGAATTAACGCTGGAAAGAATTCTGGATATTGTGGAAAGAGAGAAGCCGACGGGAGTGATCGTGGCCACGGGAGGACAGATCCCAAATAATTTAGCGATGGCTCTTCATAAGGCCGGAGTGAGCCTGCTTGGAACGCCGCCGGAGATGATAGACCGGGCGGAAAACAGACATATGTTTTCCAAGCTTTTGGATGATCTGGATATAGATCAGCCACTCTGGAAAGAAATTTCGGCTGTAAGTGGGGCGATTGATTTTGCGAATAAGGTGGGATATCCGGTACTGATTCGCCCTTCTTACGTACTTTCCGGCGCCGCGATGAACGTGGCTCATAACGAGAAGGTGTTAAAAGCTTATCTGGAAAAAGCAACAAGTGTTTCACAGGATGCTCCGGTGGTGATAAGTAAGTTTGAGATTAATTCAAAAGAAATAGAACTTGATGCGGTAGCGCATCAGGGCAAAATTTTGATTTACGCTATTTCCGAACATGTGGAAAATGCGGGAGTACATAGTGGTGATGCCACGATAGTGCTTCCGCCGCAGAGATTGTATCTGGAAACTATGCGTCGGGTAAAGATTATTGCTAAAAAAATTGCAAAAAATCTGAATATTTCCGGACCTTTTAACATTCAATTTTTGGCTAAGGACAATCATGTAAAAGTAATTGAATGTAATTTGAGAGCTAGCCGGTCTTTCCCTTTTGTGTCTAAAGTTACGGGTTATAATTTTATAGAAATTGCCACAATGGCAATTTTGAATCATAAAGAAATCGAAGAGATCAAAAAAACCAGATTTCAGACTTTGGAGATGGATTATGTGGGAGTAAAGGCGGCACAATTTTCGTTTTCAAGACTGAAGGGGGCGGATCCGGTTCTTGGCGTGGAAATGGCCTCTACCGGGGAGGTGGCTACGTTTGGAGACACTCTTCGGCAAGCTCTTTTGACATCTTTAATTTCGGTAGGATTTAGGTTACCGCACAAAAATATTTTGCTGACTATAGGAAGTATTGAAGATAAAGTGGCGTTTTTGAAATCTGCCGAAATTTTGAATAATCTTGGATTCCAAATTTACGGAACGGAAGGAACAGCAAAATTCCTCTCAACAAGTGGAATAAAATGTCGGATGCTGAATAAAGTTTCTTCTTCCAAAACACCTAATATTGCTGATTTTCTTCGGAAAAAGAAATTGGATTTAATAATAAATATTCCTCAGAGTTATTCGCGGGAAGAACTCACGGATGGCTATCAAATCCGCAGATTGGCTATTGATACCGATACTCCGCTGATAACAAATCTTCAGATGGCTAAGATGGTGGTAGAAATATTGGAGGAAAAAACCGAAAAGCAGATTGGAATTAAGAGCTGGGATGAATATCTAAAAATATAAAATCTTAAATATAAAAAATAAAAAAATCTGTGAGGTCAGTCAGATTGACCACATATATTTCAAGCTGGAGCAGGTTTGTAGCCTGCTCC